>JBFFZT010000011.1:0-11387 GCA_041568535.1 Burkholderiales bacterium
CGAAGTACACTGGGTCGATCGATTCGATCGGCACGAACTCGGTGATCTCGGCGGTGTGCGTGCCGGCCTCCTCGAGCGCCTTCAGCTCCTCCGGCGTGAACACCACGTACTGGTCGCGCGCGAACTCGTAGCCCTTCACCATGTCCTCGCGCGCCACCGGCACGTCTTCCTTCACGCAGAAGTACTGCTGCCGCAGGCGCGAGCCGCAGTCCTTGTGCAGCAGGTTGAAGGAGATGGCGCGGCTCGACTCGGTGGCCGAGTAGAGCTTCACCGGAATGGACACCAGACCGAACGAGACGGTCAAGGTTGCGATCGAGCGTGCCGCCATGCTGGCCTCCGCCTTGGGCGAGGGGGAGGGAGTGTAAACCAGATCAAGAGCTTGCGTGCTTCAGGGCCCCCTCCAGGCTCTGCTTGCGGGTCAGGGCCTCCGACCAGCGGTCGCCGGTTTCCGCCAGGCGGGCGGCGGCGTTGCTGATCCTGAAATCGAGCGGGTGCGCCCCGGCGAGCTCCTCCCAGGTGAGCGGCATCGACACCGGCGCGCCCGGCTCGCCGCGCGGCGAGTACGCCACGTTCAGCGTCTTGCCGCGCACGTTCATGTTGAAGTCCATGAAGATCTTGCCGGTGCGCTTGGGCACGCTCCACTCCTGCGTGATCTCCTTCGGGTGCAGGCGGACGAGGTGCCGGCCGACCAGCTCGGAGACGTTGCGCGCGGCCTCGAAGTCGAGCGTGCGCCGGATCGGCACGAACACGTGCAGGCCGGTCTTGCCCGAGGTCTTGACGATCGGCTCGAGCTGCATGGTGCCGAGAAGCTCGCGCAGCCGGAACGCCACCTCCTTGCCCTTCTCGAAGGCGGTGGTGTTGAGCTCGGGCTCGGCGCCCGGGGCTTCCTTGCCCGAGTAGATGTAGGGATCGATGTCGAACACGACGTAGTCCGGGTAGCTCAGGATCGACGCGTCGAGCGCGGCGGCGCTCGAGAAATCGGTGCCCTTGACGGCCGCGTCGGGCCCGGGCTTCGCGCGCGAATGCCAGACGTGGAACTCGAGCGTGCCGGACTGCGCGAGCCACAGCAGCGTAGCGAGGTTGTTGCAGACCAGCACCTCGTGGTCCTCGTCCTTGTGATCCGAATGCACGCGCAGCGTATCCACGAAGTCGGGTCGCGCCTGCGGCCAGTGCTTCTGAAAGAAGCGCTCGCCCGCGATGCCCTCGGGCATGCGGATCAGGGTGAGCGGACGGTCGGCGAGGTGCGGCAGCATGAAGGGCGAGACCTGCGCGAGGTAGCGCAGCAGGTCGCGCTTGGTGAGCGCGCGCTGCTTTAGCGCCGGCTGCGCGGGCCAGTACGCGCGGTCGAGGTGCGTGAGCTTGATGCGGTGCGCGCCGAGCGCGAGCGTGAGCGTCGCTTTCGGCGCGTCCAGCTGGCGCACGATGTCCTCGATCTCGCCGCGCGGCGCGGCGGGGGCCGCGGGGGCGCGCACGACTTCCTTCGGATCTATGTCCTCGCGCAGGCGCAGGAACACGGGCGCGCGCAGGTGTCCGTCTTCGGTCCAGCTGTGGAACTCGACCTCGGCGACGAGCTTCGGCTCGACCCAGGTGGTGGGCGCGTTCAGCTCGGGCTCATCGGCGAAGGGCCGCGTCTTGCGCGCGAGCGGCTCGAGCTTCGCCTTCACCTCCTTCAGTGAGCGCGTGTCGAACCCCGAGCCGACGTGCGAGGCGTACACCAGCTTGCCGTCGTCCCAGCTGCCGACCAGCAGCGCGCCGAGGGGCGCGCGCGAGCCCTTGCCGCGCGTGTAGCCGCCGATGACGAAATCGGCGCTTCGCACCGGCTTCACCTTGAGCCACGCGCCCGAGCGCCGCCCGGTCTCGTAGCGGCTGTCCTTTTTCTTGCCGATCACACCCTCGAAGCCGCTCGCGAGCGCTGCTTGCGCGAGCGCCACGCCGTCTTCCTGCGCATGCACCAGCTGCACCAGCGGCGAGGGCAGCAGGCACTGCACGAGATAGCGACGCCGGTCGCGGTAGGGGTGCTTGCGCAGGTCGACGCCGGCGAAGTAGAGCAGGTCGAAGCAGAAGAACACCGCCGGATCCTCCGGTCGGCGGTCCTGCATGGCATGGAACGAGGGCTTGCCGGCCGCATCGAAGGCGACGATCTCGCCGTCGAGGATCATGCCCTGCGCCTGCTGCTTCGCCAGCTCGGCGGCGAGCTTCGGGAAATCGGCCGACAGATCGAGCCCGCGGCGCGAGCGCAGCTTCACGCCCCCCGCACCGAGAAAGGCGAGCACGCGATAGCCGTCGAGCTTCGGCTCCCACATCCACTCCGCCCGGTTGAACGCCGCCTCGCCGGTCTCCGCGAGCATCGGCGCGAGGGAAGCCGGCATCCTTTCCGCCTTGCCCGAGGGCACCAGCTGCCCCGCGGCAATGCGGTGCGCCGGCGCATACTTCATCTCCTCCACGGCCACGCCCGAGAGCACCGAACGATTCTGCTGCGTGACGTCGGTGGTCGAAACGAACCGGTCCTTGTGCTTGATGAGCAGCCATTCCTTGCCGCCGCCCTTTTCACCTTTGGTGCGCACGAGCGCGAACGAGCCCTTCAGCTTCTCGCCGCGCAGCAGGACGCTGAGCTTGCCCTTCTCCAGCCCCGCGAGGACTTCGCGCTCGGCGCGCTTGCGGTCGTGGAACCAGGTGACATCGCCCTCGTCGGGCGAGTACACGCCGCAGTCCCAGACGATGACTTCGCCCGCACCGTATTGCCCGGGCGGAATCACGCCCTCGAACGACGCGTAGTCGTAGGGATGGTCCTCGGTCTGCACGGCGAGGCGCTTCTCGCTGCGATCGAGCGAAGGACCCTTGGGCACCGCCCAGGACTTGAGCACGCCGTCGCATTCGAGCCGGAAGTCATAGTGCAGGCGCCGTGCCGAGTGCTGCTGCACGACGAACAGCAGCGGGCCGCCGCCGGCGGCGGGCACCGAAGGCGCGGGCTCGGGGGTGGCCTGGAAGCTGCGCTTGGCCGAGTACTCGCTGAGCTTGGCCTTCGCCATGGGTGGGGATTGTAAGAAATTGAATGCCCTGCCACAGGTTGCCGTGACCGGGGCGCCGTTGTGACGCAGTTCATGGGCGCCAGCCGGACGCCGCTCCGATACTGGCCGCGTCACGCGGAGGAAAAACATGAAAACCAAGGCACTCGATCTCAGCCCCCTAGTGCAAGGCGCTCTCGTCCTCGCCCTCCTGTTGGGGATCTGGAGCGCACAACAGGGCTCCAGCTCCCCCGAGATCGCCGTGCCGGAGGTCGGCGCCCCCGCGTCCAAGAAGATGCCGGTCGCCCAGCTGCCGGTGATTGAGATCCCCGTGTTCGACGCGGTGAGCGCGATCGCCAAGGGCGCCACGGTGATCGATGTGCGCTCGCGCGATACCTACGCGGAAGGCCACATCGCCGGCGCCATCTCGATGCCGCTCGACGAGCTCAAGCGGCGCGCCCCGGAGCTCGCCGCGGCGAAGGACAAGGAGTACATCGTTTACTGCGGCAACGGTAGCAACCTCGGGCCGCAGGCCGCGCGCGCGATGGCCGCCGCGGGCCACACCAATACCCGCAATCTTGGCGCCGGGTACTCGGGCTGGAAGGCCGCGGGGCAGGCGACCGCCACCGGCTTGAAGTAGTCCCCGGGGGTACCATGCCCGCATGAGGCTCCTGGCGGGCGCGAGCGGCTACTCCTACAAGGAGTGGAAAGGGAGCTTCTACCCGCAGGACCTGAAGGCCGAGGACATGCTCGGCTACTACGCCGCGCGCCTGCCGACGGTGGAGATCAACAACACCTTCTATCGCATGCCCAAGCGCGAGGTGCTCGCGAGCTGGGCCGCCGCGGCGCCCGAGGGTTTTCGCTTCGCCATCAAGGCCTCGCGCCGCATCACGCACATCTCGCGCCTCAAGGCGGAGAGCGCCGCCGAACCCCTGGGCTACCTGTACCGCAACCTCGCCGCGCTCGGCGCGAAGCGCGGCCCGGTGCTGTTCCAGTTGCCGCCGAACCTGAAAAAAGACCTGCCGCGCCTCGCGGCGTTCCTCGCGCTGCTGCCCGCCGACCACGGCGCGGCGTTCGAGTTCAGGAACGACACCTGGTTTGCCGACGACGTCTACGCGGCGCTCAAGGGCGCGGGTGCGGCGCTGTGCGTGTCGGAGCGCGAGGACGGCGCGCCGCCGCCACTCGTCGAGACCGCGCCGTTCGGCTACGTGCGCCTGCGGCTCGAAACCTACTCGAAGGACGACCTAGTGCAGTGGGCGACACGGCTCGCCGCCACGGCCTGGCGTGAGGCCTACGTCTACTTCATGCACGAGCCGACCGCGCCCGGGTACGCGGCGACGCTGATGCGCCCGGCCTAGGCCGGGGGCTTCACCTGCAGCATCGCCACCACCTCGCGCACGCCCGGCGTCTCGAGCGCGAGCAGAGTCGCCCGCCCGATGGCCTCGTGTGAGGACACGGTGCCGGTCAGCGTGACGCGGCCGCCGGTGGTGTCGACGTCGATCGCGAGCGCCGAGAGGCCGGGCTCCGCAGCGAGCTTGCCCTTCACTTCGGCCGTAATCGCCGCGTCGCGCGCCGAATCGGTCACCGCATCGCCGGCCTCGCGTGCTTTGCGGCGCACGATGCGGCCGCTGCGCGCCATGTCTTCCTTGATGTCCTGGGCGCGCAGCTCGAGCGCCTCGAGCTTCGCCGACAACGCGCCCTTCACGCCGGCCGCGGCTTCCCCCAGCGCGTCGCGCGCCTTCGCGGCGGCCTCGCTGGCGCGCTGCTCGGCCTGCTGCACGGCGTTCGCCGATTCGCGCTCCTGCTGGAAATACCAAGTGCCGAGCACCCCGATGATGATGCCGAGCAGCAGCGCGATGAGGAAATTCTTCATGGGCAGAAGGGCCTAGACGGCTCCGGTGAGCTTCTCGTGCCGCGCCTGGCACGCGGCGCAGCGGCGCGCCGTCGGGTACACCTCGAGGCGCGCGGGCGGGATCGGCTCGCCGCACTCGATGCACTCGCCGTAGGTGCCGTTGGCCAGGCGCTCGCGCAGCGCGGCGATCTCGGCCAGCTCCTTCAGCGACATCTCGATCAGGTCGTGCTCGACCTCGGCGCGCGTGCGCTCGAATGCCTTGTCGGCGACGTCGCCCGCCGGGTCCGCGGGGTGCGACGCGTCCTCGAGCGCGTCGCGGCGCTCGGCGATCTTGTCGCGCAGGCTGCGCTCGCGCGCATCGAGCGCTTCCAGGAGCTTGCGGGCGGGCTTGGCCATCCTGATCTGACCCGCGTGCCGCGCCGCAAGTTTCCCGCCGGCGCAGGTTTCGCAAAATCCCAGTCGGAACGAGGGGTTACAAAAAAAAGAGACGGCGACCACGCGGGTGAGGCCGCGGGCCGCCGTCAGGGGAAGACGCTGACTCCGGAATTACGAGCGCGGGATGCGCTGGCCGGTCTCGCCGTCGACCCAGCCGCTGTTGCCTTGGGCCATCAGCTCGGACAGGACCTGGGCGCGCGACTTGCTCGACTCGGTGCCGGCGTGCAGCTGGCCGATCTCGCCGTCCATCGCGGGCCGCACCGCGACCAGCTCGGCTTGCACCTGCGCGCGGGTCTTGCTCGACTCGGCCTTGGCGACCGTGCGGAAGTCGAAGCCGATTTCGCCGTCGGCGAAGGCGGGCAGCGCGAACAGGCTGCCGATGGCAACTGCGAGGATTTGACGTTTCATGGTGAGGCTCCTTTTCAAGTGGTTGACTTTTCGCCGCAGCACCCGCTGCAGCCGTGAGTCCACTTTAAAGAACCCCCCACCCCCCGAAAGTGCGTTTGCGCACCGGATCCGGAAGGTGCGCCGGCCGGCCCGGCGCTAGCCCTTGTCGACGGCGCCGAAGTCGATCTGCACCGAATCGAGCTTGACCGAGGCCTTGTTCTTCGCCTCGCGCGCGGCGACGGCGGTCGGGTTGAACTCGTAGTTCGCGGCGATGAAGGTCTCGGCGAGCTTGAAGCACAGTTGCGCCACCGCCTTGGGTTGCGGCTTCTCGCCGCCTGCGCCGTAGATGCGGCCGCAGAGCTGCACGTAGATCTTCTCCGCCAGGTCGTGGATCGGGTCGTGCGGCGCCTGGGCCGCGGGTTTGTCTGGAGCGCTCATTGCAGGCCTCGCGATACGTAAGAGCGCATCCTACCCCGGCGAGGTTCCGCGCGGCGCGATGGGCCGGGCTGTCAACCGCGGGCGCGGCAAGCCGTTGCTCGCGCATGGCCCGCATCGCCTGCCCGGAGCAGCCGGGGATCCCATTGCATCTCGTCCTGCGCGGCGCGGGCGAGGCGCCGGCGGCGTACTTCGCGCGCGTGCGCGCCGCGGCCGACAGCCCGGTACACGCCTATGCGTTGATGGGCACGCACGCGCATCTGCTGCTGACGCCGCTGGTTGCAGACGGCGCTTCGCGGCTGGCGCGCGCGCTCGGCGCACTCGGCTTCGACGCCACGCCCGTATACGCTCGGCGCTACGTCCTCGCCTGCATGCGCTACATCGAAATGAACCCGGTGCGCGCGGGCCTCGTGCGCCATCCGGCGCACTACCGCTGGTCGAGCTACCGCGCCAATGCGCTCGGCGAGGCCGACGCGCTTGTCACCCCGCACGCGCTGTACTGCGCGCTCGGGCGCAGCGCCGAAGAGCGGCGTGGCGCCTACCGCGCGGGCTTTCGCGGCCTGCCTACGAGCCGCGCACGATCACGAGCTTGCTGACCACCGCCTGCACGCCCTCGACCTCGGCGACGAACGCCTCGATGCGCCGCCGCTCGTCCCTCGTCGGCGCAGTGCCGTAGAGCGTGACGGTGCCGCCGGCGACGCGCACGCCGACACCCTGGCCTTCCACTTTGCGCGTGTCGCGCAGCGCCTTTTTCACGCGCTCGGCAAGCTGCTCGTCGGGCGAGACCGCCGGCGCGGCGGCGGGCGCGGGCGGTGGCGTCGGCGCCGGGGCCGGCGCCAGCGCCACCGGCTTCGGCGGCTCAGGCACCGCGGCCGGTTTCGGCGGCTCGGCCTCGCTGCAGGCGGCGAGGGCGGTGGCGATCAGGGCTGCGAGGCTTGCGATGCGCATGGCGTCGTTCTCCCTTGCGGAAATGAAGATTCGACCGGCGCGCGGGCGCCGCGGTTCGCGCCGGGGAGCAATATCATCGCTTCGCCACTTCGCGGACACAATCCCGCGCCGCTTCCGCCGGTCCCTGGCAAAGCGCCTCAGTCCCCGCGGAACCTGTCGATGAACGCGGGCGTCTCGAGCGGCGGGCCGATCACCGCGCCCTGGATCAGGTCGCAGCCCAGCGTCTTCAGGCGCTCGGCGCTCGCCTCGTCCTCCACGCCCGCCACCAGCACCTCCATCTTCAGCCGGTGACTCAGCTCCACCAGCGCCCGCACCAGCGCGAGGTGCTCCTGCGAATCGACGATGCTGCCGACGTTGGCGAGGTCGACGCGCAGCTCGTGGAACGGCAGGGTCGAAAGCCACGACAGCGAGGCGTAGCCGGCGGTCGGATCGTCGAGCGACAGGCGGATGCCCGCTTCGCGCAGGCGCTGCAGCGTCTCCACCGACTCCAGGCTCGCCGCCAGCACTGCCGTATCGGTGATCTCCAGCGACAGCCGGCTCGGGCGCAGGTTCCAGGTCTTGAGCGCGCTCAGCACGAAGTCGGGCAGGTCGGCCTGGCGCAGGCTCTTCGCCGAGAGCGTGACGCCGACGCGCAGGTCGAGCCCGGCGGCGTCGC
This sequence comes from Burkholderiales bacterium, assembly GCA_041568535.1. Classification (GTDB taxonomy): domain Bacteria; phylum Pseudomonadota; class Gammaproteobacteria; order Burkholderiales; family SG8-39; genus JAABQT01. Next base: position 7,718 of record JBFFZT010000011.1, read on the forward strand.
GGAACTGGCGGCAGTTGCGCAGCGCCCCGTTCACCAGCCACAGCGTCACCTCGTTCACCAGTCCCGCCGATTCGGCGGCGGCGATCGCCTTCTCCATCGGGACTGCACCCAGCCCCGCGTCGCGCCAGCGCAGCTGGCTCTCCGCGCCCACGATGAGGCCGGTGCGCAGGTCGCGCTGCGCCTGGAACACGATGTCGAGGGCGTCCTGCGCGATCGCCGCGCGCAGTCGGTTCTCGTAGAGCAGCAGCTCGACCTCGGAGCGCTCCTGGTCGGCGCTGTAGAGCGCGAAACGCTCGGGGCGCTCGCGCGCGGCGCGGGCAGAGACGCGCGCACGCTGCAGCAGCTCCACCCCGCTCGCACCGTGCTCGGGGTACACCGCGATGCCTACCGCCGGGCGGGCATAGACTTCGTCCACGTCCACCCACAGCGGCTGGTCGAGCGCGCGCAGCAGCTTCTCCGTGGCGAGCGTCGCCACCCCGGCGCTATGCAGGTCGGCGAGCACGCAGATGAACTGGTCGCGTCCGGGGTGGCCGAGCAGGTCCTGCTTGCGCAGCACCTCGGAGCGCAGCCGCGCGCCCAGGCGCTCGCGCACGCCGTCGCCCACGACGTAGCCCCAGACGCCGTCGATGCGCCCGATCACGCCGCAATCGACGAACAGCAGCGCCATCTGCCGGCCGTCGGCGATGCGCGCGGCGACGCAGGCGTCCACCTGCGACATGAAATCGGCGAGGCCGAAGGCGGTCGGGGCGCCGCCTTGCGCGCCGTGCGCCGCGGCTTCGGCGATGAGCGCAAGCTGCACCGCGCCCAGGCGTTCCGCGGCCGTGAGCGCCGCCTCGCAGCGCGCCGCATCGCCCGCGTAGACGCGCAGCGCGCCCGAGCGCAGCACCTCCTGCAGCGGGCGGCAGTCGCGCAGCGCGCGCTCGCTCGGCTCCTCGGGATTGAGCGTCTGCGCCCAGGCGAGCAGCAGCCGCGGCAGCGATGCGCCGCCGAGGGTGCCGCGGGAGATCGCGCCCACCAGCGCGCGCTGCGGCTCCGACATCGCGGCCGGCAGGAGCGGCATGAAGAAGGGCGACGCCGCGCCGGCGAGCGCGCTTTCGCCGCGCGCCGCCTGCAGCGCCTCGGGCGCGCGCTCGAGCAGCGCCGCGCCGAGCGCCTCGAGCGCGGCGACGGCCTCGGCGCCGAGGCCGAATTGCTCGAGCAGATGCTCTATGGCGGCGCTGTCCAGCGCCGAGCTCACAGAAACAGCTCGCGCGAGTCGATCTTGACCGTGCTCTGGTCGAGCGTGCGGCGGATGCGGTAGGGCTCGTCCGGGGTGGCCATCGGCTCGTTCACCAGGTCGAGCACCTTGTGCGGATGGATCGGGTTGCCCTTGGCGTCCTGCACCACCATCACGCGTGGCTGCAGGCGCTTCACCAGATTCTGCGTGATCACCACGCCGACCTCGCCGCTGTTCAGCTCCACCACGCTGCCCACCGGGAAGGCGCCGACGCACTGGATGAACTGCTCGACGAGCGCGGCGTGGAACTGCGTGCCGCGGTTCTGGAACAGCACGTTGAGCGCGTTCGAGGGCGGCATCTGCATGCCGTAGGGCGCGGGCGCGGTGAGCATGTCGAAGGTGTCGACGATGCCGGCGATGGCGCCGGTCTGCGAGATGGCGCTGCCCTTGAGGCCCCGCGGATAGCCGCTGCCGTCGTAGCGCTCGTGGTGCAGCGAGGCGAGGCTCGGCAGGTCGGCCGGCAGCCCCGCGGTCTGCGACAGGATCTCGACACTGTGCGTGACATGCGACTTGAAGATCTCGTCTTCCTCCGGTGCGAGGTCGGCGCGCCGGCCCGGAATGCCGGCCGGCAGCTTCAGCATGCCCACGTCCTGCAGCAGCCCGATCAGGCCGAGGGTCTCCAGGCTCTCGCGCTCGAGCTGCAGGAAGCGGCCGAACACCGTCATGTACACCGACACCTGGGTCGAGCGGTTGAGCGTCTCCTCGGCATTGTCGCGCATGGTGACGAGCAGCATCATGGCGTCGGGGTTGCGCACCACCGAGTCGGTGATCTCGGTCACCGCCTGCTTGGCGCGGTTGCCGTCGAGCGCGTTGCCGGTGACCACGGCGCGCGACATCGTGTGCACGATGGCGTTGGTCTGCGTGAACACGCTGCGCGCGCGCGGCAGCTCTTCCTCGACCTTGGCGAGCTCCTTGTAGACCACCGTACCGCGCACCTTCTCCTTGGACTGCTCGGCGATCACCTGGCGCGTGGAGGAGGGCGGCAGCGTCAGCAGCCTGGGCGCCCGCACTTCCTGGCGCTTCTCGGGATCGACGTACACCACCTTGCAGTACTTCTTCAGGGCCTCGATCTGCTGCTCGGTCTTCAGCACGAAGCCCTGGTAGACGAACGGCGTCTCGGTCCACGGCCGGTCGAGCTTGGCGACGAACATGCCGAACTCGAGGAACTCAACCGGGACTTCCCTGTGTGCCATGTGCGCGCGGCGGCCGGACGATCGGAGAAGCCGATTTTCGGGCCTGCGCGCGCGCTCGGCAAGCGCCGCGCATGCAGTAACATCCCGGACCGAGAGCAAAAAAGTGAAGGAATCGCGAACGGTGCCGGACGCCATCGACCTCGGCCTGAGCCTGCAGGTCGGCAAATACGACGTGCACAAGATGCTCGGCAAGGGCGCCACCGGCACCGTGTACCTCGCGCGCGACACCTTCTCCGGCGGCGAGGTGGCGCTCAAGACCATCGAGCCCGAGGTGTTCCGCGACCCCGAGTTCGGCACCGTGTACCGCGCGCAGTTCCAGAACGAGGCCTCGCTCGCCGGCAAGCTCAAGCACCCGCACATCGTGTCGATCCTGGACGCGGTGGTGGGCGAGGACTCGGGCTACATCGCCATGGAGCTGGTCACCGGGGGCGATCTGTCGGCGCACACCCAGCCCGGCAAGCTCCTGCCGGTGGCCGACGTGCTGCAGATCGGCTTCAAGTGCTGCGGCGCGCTCGACTACGCCTTCCGCGAAGGCATCGTGCACCGCGACATCAAGCCGGCAAACCTGATGCTCGCCGGGGGCACCAACGTGAAGATCGCGGATTTCGGCGCCGCCTTCCTGAGAAAGAGCCAGGCGGTGCAGAGCGCCGAGATGGGCTCGCCGTACTACTTCTCGCCCGAGCAGATCGCGGGGCGCGAGCTCACGCACCACAGCGACATGTACGCGCTCGGCGTGGTGCTCTACGAGATGCTCACCGGGCAGCGGCCGCTGCGCGCGGAGAAGCTCGATGCGCTGCTGAAGAAGATCCTCGAGCTCGAGCCGCTGCCGCCGAGCGAGGTGCGCAAGGACCTGCCGAAGGAGCTCGACGCGGTGATCCTGCGCGCGCTGAAGAAAAGACCCGAGGCGCGCTACCCGACCTGGGCCGAGTTCGCGCACGAGCTCGCCAAGGTGGTGCGCCAGGTCCTGCCGCCGAACGCCATTCCCGACACCGAGAAGTACGTCGCATTGAAGCGCGTGGAGCTGCTCGCCGATCTTGACGACGCCGACCTGTGGGAGTTGGCGGCCGCGGGCCGCTGGGCACGGGTCGACAAGGGCCGCATCATCGTGCGCGAGAACGACAAGGGCAAGAGCTTTTTCTTTCTCGCCGAAGGCGAGGTCAAGGTCACCAAGGCGGGACGCCTGCTCAACGTGGTCAACCAC
>JBFFZT010000012.1:0-11234 GCA_041568535.1 Burkholderiales bacterium
GCGCAGGAATTCCGCCTGATGCGGCTGCTCCACGCCTTCGGCGACCAGGCCGATGCCCAGGCTCTGCGCCAGGGCGGCGATCGACTCGACGATCGCCGCGTCCTTGCGGCTGTTGGCGAGGTCGCGCACGAACGAGCGGTCGATCTTCAGGCCGTCGATCGGGAAGCGCTTGAGATAGCCGAGCGAGGAATAGCCGGTGCCGAAATCGTCGATCAGGATGCCGACGCCGAGCTCCTTCAGCCGCCCCATGATGACCATGGCACGGTCCAGGTTCTCCATCAGCAGGCTCTCGGTGAGCTCGACCTCGAGCCATTGCGCGTCGAGGCGCGCCTCGCGCAGCGCCTCGGCCACCGCGTCGACCAGGGTCTCGCTGCGGAACTGGCGCGACGACAGATTGACCGAGACGCGCAGCGGCGCGTGGCCGGCGGCTTGCCACGCCGCCGCCTGGCGGCAGGCTTCGCGCAGCACCCAGGCACCGACTGGCACGATCAGGCCGGTCTCCTCGAGCGCCGCGATGAACTGCGCCGGCTCGACCAGGCCGCGCTCCGGATGCGCCCAGCGCAGCAGCGCCTCCACGCCCATGATGCGCCCGCCGGTGGTCACGCGCGGCTGGTAGTGCAGGCGGAACTCGCTCTGCTTCAGCGCCCGGCGCAGCGCCGCCTCGAGCAGCAGCTGGCTTTCCACACGCTCGTTCATTTCCGGCGTGAAGAACGCGTAGCGGTTGCGGCCGAGTTCCTTGGCGCGGTACATGGCAGTGTCGGCGCTTTGCACCAGGCGCTCGCCGCTGTCGTCGTCCTTCGGGTACATGGCGATGCCGATGCTCACCGACACCGTGAGCTCATGGTGCTGCAGCTGCAGCGGCTCGCGCATCGCCTCGAGGATGCGCTGCGCCACGCTCGCGGCCTCCTCGGGGCCGCGCACGTCCTCCAGCAGCACGGTGAACTCGTCGCCGCCCATGCGGAACAGCAGGTCGGTCTCGCGCACGCTCGCGCTGATGCGCGCGGCGAGCACGCGCAGCAGCTGGTCGCCCGCCTCGTGGCCGAGGCTGTCGTTGACGCGCTTGAACTGGTCGGCGTCGAGGAACATGACAGCGAGCGGCCAGCGCGCACGCTTCGCGCGGCGCACCGCCTCCTCGAGGTGCTCGGCGAAGCTGACGCGGTTGGGCAAGTCGGTGAGCGCGTCGTGGTAGGCCTGGTAGCGTACCTGCTCCTCGCGGGCGAGGCGCTCGTCCTCCTGCGCGCGCAGCAGCCGCCGGTGGCGCACGATGCTCCACAGCCCGACCGAAAACACCAGGCTGAGCGCGGCGAGCACCACGCCGAAGATCTGCCACAGGCTGCGCTCCATGCGCTCGACCAGCGGCGTCACGTCGCTGTAGATCTCCATCACCGCGTCGACCGGCGAGTATTCGAGCACGCGCACCGGCACATAGGTGCCGATGATGTTGCGCTCCGCCAGCGGGCCGTCCCAGCTGTCGAACCGCTCGCGGTAGGTGCTTTCGCTGACCGGCACGCCGGCAAGGGCGCTGCGCACGCCCGGGTTGCCGGACCTGTCCTCGCCGATCTGGCGCAGGTCGGAGGAATAGACCGTGAGGCCGTTGGTGTCGTAGATCTTCACCTTCACCACGCTGGTGCCGGCCTTGAGCATGCGCAGCTGGAAGCCGAGGTCGGCGATTTCGCGTCGCGTCGCGAGCTCCGCCCTCGGCATCCTGCCCGCGTTCATGACGAAAGCCGCGTGCTCCGGCCAGATGGCGTTGGCGAAGGTGCGCGTCAGCGTGACGTTGGCGCGCGTTTCGCCTTCGAGCAGGGAATCGAGGACCAGTCCCCGGTACAGCAGCGTCAGCGCCACCACGGCGACGAGCACCGCCGCCAGTCCTGCGGCAAGCGAGTAGCGCAGAAGCTTGTCCACCCCTCGACCCTAGCGCATCGCGCGCCGGCGCAGCTACGCCGACTTCGCTGCGCGCTCCCCCAGCGCAAGGCGCTCGAACGCGGACGCCTCCAGCGGCTCGCTGTACAGGTGGCCCTGCCATTCCTCGCAGCCGACCGCGCGCAGGCGGCGCAGCTGCGCCTCGGTCTCGACGCCTTCGGCGGCTACCAGCAGCCCGAGGCCCTTCGCCATCGCGGCCACGGTCTCGACGATCATGGCGTCGCCGGCGCTGGATTCGAGCTCGCGCAGGAAGCCGCGGTCGATCTTCAGTTTGTGGATCGGCAGGCGCCGCAGGTAGGCGAGGCTCGAGTAGCCGGTGCCGAAGTCGTCGATGGCAAGGCGCACGCCGAGCGCGCCGATGCGGCGCAGCGTCTCCACCGACTCCGGCAGGTGCGCCATCAGCACGCGCTCGGTGACCTCGAGCTCGAGGCGCTCGGCGGGCACGGCGTGCGCGGCGAGCGCCTCGCGCAGCCGCGCGACGTAGGCGTCGCCCTGCGCGAGCTCCAGCGCGGAGACGTTGAGCGCAAACCACGGCGCGCCGGGCAGCAGTCGCTGCCAGGCGCCGACCTGCGACAGCGCGCGCTCCAGCGTCCATTCGCCGATGGCGCGGATCAGGCCGCATTCCTCGGCCTGCGGGATGAAGGCGTCGGGCTTGAGCAGGCCGCGCTGCGGATGGTTCCAGCGCACCAGCACCTCGGCGCCGACCACCGCGTCGTGGCGCACCACCGGCTGCCACCGCAGCTGCAGCTCGCTGCGCGCCAGCGCGCCGCGCAGGTCGCTCTCCAGCGTCAGGCGCTCCACCGCGCGCGTGTGCAGCGCGGGCGAGAAGCAGCGAAAAGCGTTGCGGCCGCCGTCCTTGGCGTCGTACAGGGCGGCGTCGGCGTTCTTCAGCAGCTCGTTGAAGTCGCGCCCGTCCTCGGGATAAAGGGCGATGCCAATGGAGGCCGTGACGTTGAGCGTGCGCCCTTCGAGCGTGAACGGCCGCTGCAGGATGGTCTGCACGCGCTGCGCCACCAGCGCCGCGTCCTGCGCCGTCTTCAGGCCGTCCCACAGCAGCACGAACTCGTCGCCGCCGGTGCGCGCCAGGGTGTCGTCGCGGCGCAGCGTGTTGCCGAGGCGCTCGCCCACCGCGCGCAGCAGCGCGTCCCCCGCGCGGTGCCCGAGCGAGTCGTTCACCAGCTTGAAGCGGTCGAGGTCGATCACCAGCACCGCCAGCATGCCGCGGTTGCGCGCCGCGGCGAGGATCGCCTGGGCGGCGCGATCGCCGAGCAGCGCGCGGTTCGGCAGCCCGGTGAGCGCGTCGCGCGTGGCGAGGTACTGGATGCGCTCTTCGGCCTGCTTGCGCGCGGTGACGTCCGCGCCCGTGCCGCGGTAGCCCGTGAGGCGCCCCTGCGCGTCGAACACCGGCATGCCGCTCACCTGCTGCCAGATCACCTTGCCGCTCTTGGTGATGGAGCGGTGCATCAGGTCGCGGAACGGCTGCCTGTCGCGCGCATTGCGCTCGAACCACTCGTCCAGGGTGCGTGCCTCGCCGAGCGGCATGAAATCGCGCGGCGTGCGCCCGAGCAGATCCGCGCGCATGTAGCCCAGCACGCCTTCCGCGCGTGCCGAGAGGTAGGTATAGCGCCACTGCGCGTCGGTTTCCCACACGTACTCGCCCGAGGCCTCGACCACGTCGCTGAAGCGCTTCTCGCGCTCGGCGAGCGCGTGGCGCGCCTTTTTCTGCTCGGTGATGTCGCGCACCACCGTCTGCAGCACCAGCCGGCCGCGCTCGAGAAACGAGACGCTCGCCACTTCGACGAGGATCTCGGCGCCGTCCAGGCGGCGCGCGCGGCGCTCCTCGAAGCCGGTGGCGCCCGGCCCGGCGTTCAGGTACGCCATGCGCTCGCGATAGCGCGGCAGGTCGTCCGGATGCACGAAATCGCCCATGCTGCGGCCGAGCAGCTCGCGCGGCGCCGCGGCCTTGACCAGGCGCGCCGCCGCCGGGTTGGCGTACTCGATGATGCCGCCGCTGGACACCAGGACCGCGTCCGGGGCGAGCTCGATCAGCGCGCGATAGCGCTCCTCGGCTTCGCGCAGCGACTGCTCGGCGCGCTTGCGCCCCGTGATGTCGAGGTTGATGCCGGTCATGCGCAGCGCCCGCCCGTCGGCGTCGCGCTCGGTGATCCGGCCGCGCGACAGCAGCCACTTCCAGCTGCCGTCGGCGACGCGGAAGCGATGCTCCTCCGCGTAGTCCTGGCGCTCGCCCTTCATCACCTCGACCGACAGCTTCACCGCGCGCTCCAGGTCGTCCGGGTGCACGCCGCGCATCAGCTCGTCCATGGTGGTGGCGGTGGGCGCGCGCGGCAGGCCGAGGAACTCCGCCCAGCCCTCGCTCAGGTATACCTTGCCGCTGCGCACGTCGGTGTCCCACAGGCTGGCGTGGGAGCCCTCGAGCGCCAGCTCGAGCCGCTCCTTGGCCGCGGCGAGCTCGCGCTCGCCGCGCCGGCGCTCGGTGACGTCGCGGCCCACGCCGCGGTAGCCGAGGAAGGCGCCGCCGGCGTCGTAGCGCGGCTGGCCCGAGACCACGTGCACGTGGCGCGCGCCGCTCGCGTGCGTGCGCGCCAGCTCCAGCTCGTGGAACGGCGCGTGGCGGTGCAGCCGCTCCAGGTGCGCGGTGAACGCGGCGCCGTCGAGCTCCACGCCGGGCAGCTCCCACAGGCGCTTGCCGAACGCCAGGCCCGAGCCGAAGAAGCCGAGCACGGTCGCGCCCCCGGTGAGCCAGGTGATGCGGTGCTCGGCGTCGGTCTCCCAGAACCAGTCGGCCGAGAGCGCGGTGAGGTTGCGGAAGCGCTCCTCGCTCGCGCGCAGCGCGCGCGAGGCGCGCCGGTCGCGCAGCCGCGCGTGCATCCACGCCGCAAAGATGATGCCCGCCGCCGCCACCAGCAGCAGCGCTTCGGTGAGCAGCGTCCAGTCCGTCGCGCCCATCGCTAGGCTGCGTTCTCGCGCACGGGCGGCGCCACCTTGAGCACCTCGTCAATGGTGGTCAGCCCTGCGGCAACCTTCATCGCGCCGCTCACCCGCAGCGGCTTCATGCCCTCCTTCATCGCCTGCTCGCGCAGCGCGGCGAGGTCCGCGCCCGCGGTGATCATCTCCTTGATCGTGGGCGTGTGCAGCAGCGTCTCGTAGATGCCGACGCGACCCAGAAAGCCGGTCATGCGGCACTCGAGGCAGCCCACCGGCTTGTAGACGCTCGCCGGGCGCGAGGACTTGAACGGCGCCACCAGCGCGTCCCAGGCCGCCTGGTCTTCGGCGCGATTGAGCTCGGCGCTCTGCTTGCAGTGCGGGCACAGCGTGCGCAGCAGGCGCTGCCCCATGACGCCGTTGAACGTGGCGTTGAGGAGGTAGGGCGCGATGCCGAGCTCGAGGAGGCGCGTCACCGCGCTCGGCGCGTCGTTGGTGTGCAGCGTGGACAGCACCAGGTGGCCGGTGAGCGCCGACTGCACCGCCATCTCGGCGGTTTCCAGGTCGCGGATCTCGCCCACCATGATGATGTCGGGATCCTGGCGCATCAGCGCGCGCACGCCCTCGGCGAAGCCGAGGTCGATCGCGTTCTGCACCTGCATCTGGTTGAACGCCGGCTCCACCATCTCGATCGGATCCTCGATCGTGCAGACGTTGACTTCGGGCGTGGCGAGGCTCTTCAGCGTCGAGTAGAGCGTGGTGGTCTTGCCCGAGCCGGTCGGGCCGGTGACCAGCACGATGCCGTTGGGGCGCTCGGTCATCTGCTTCCAGCGCCGGTGGTCGTCGTCGGAGAAGCCGAGCTCGCGGAAGTCGCGCACCAGCACCTCGGGATCGAAGATGCGCATCACCAGCTTCTCGCCGAACGCCGTCGGCAGCGTCGACAGGCGCAGCTCGACCTCGTCGCCGTTCACCATGCGCGTCTTGATGCGCCCGTCCTGCGGCCGGCGCTTCTCCACCACGTCCATGCGGCCGAGAATCTTGATGCGGCTGGTCATCGCCGCCAGCACCGACGGCGGGATCTGATACACCTGGTGCAGCACGCCGTCGATGCGAAAGCGCACCAGCCCCGCCTCGCGCCGCGGCTCGATGTGGATGTCGCTCGCGCGCTGCTCGAAGGCGTACTGCCAGAGCCAGTCCACGACCTTCACCACGTGGGCGTCGTTGGCGTCCAGCGCCTTGTTGGCGCTGCCCAGCTCGACCAGCTGCTCGAGGTTCGACAGCCCCGAGGCGCCGCCGGCGCCGCGGTTGGCGCCCTTGATCGATTTGGCCAGGCTGTAGAACTCGACCTGGCAGCGCTCGATCGCCACCGGGTTGGCGATCACGCGCCGGATCTCGCGGTTCGCCAGGCGCGCGATCTCCGGCTCCCATTCGCGCACGTAGGGCTCGGCGGTGGCGATCACCACTTCCTTGGCGTTCAGCTCCACCGGCAGGATGCGAAAGCGCGTGGCGTAGGCGCTCGACATCACTTCCGTGACCACGGAGAAGTTGATCTTCAGCGGGTCGATGTGCAGGTAGTCCAGGCCGACGCGCTTGGCCAGCCACTCGGCCAGCGCCTCCAGCGTCAGCGGCCGGTGCGGCGCGCGCAGCTCCTTCCAGCCCGCCTCGGCCACCAGCGTGAGCGGATGCTGCGCGCCGCGCCAGTAGCGCCGCTCCTTCTTCAGCTCCTCGGCCGGGGCACGCGCCGCCACGCCGTCCTCGACCAGCCAGTCGAGGAGTTCGATGAGCGTCAGCCGCCGCTCGGCGGCGGGCTTGGCGGCGGCCTGGGCCATGGGCGCGGACACTATACCGCTAGAATTCGCCATGCCCAAGGCAAAGGCGCTGGCGCCCGAGGTCAAACTGCGTGAAGTCTGGGCGTGGAGCATGTACGACTTCGCCAACTCGGGCTACACGACGGTGGTCATCACCGCGGTCTACAACGCGTTCTTCGTCGCCGCCGTGGCCGGGCGCGCGCCCTGGGCCACCTTCGCCTGGACCGCGGCGCTCTCGGTGTCCTACCTCGCGGTGCTGCTGTCGGCGCCGCTGGTGGGCGCCTGGGCCGACGCGCACGCGGCGAAAAAGCGCCTGCTTCTGTACGCCACGGCGGGCTGCGTGCTGTTCACCGCGGCGCTCTACTTCACCGGCCCGGGCACGGTCGCGCTCGCGGTGCTGCTCATCATCCTGTCGAACTTCTTCTTCTCGACGGGCGAGAACCTGATCGCGGCGTTCCTGCCCGAGCTCGCCGACGCCAAGGCCATGGGGCGCGTTTCCGGCTGGGGCTGGGCCTTCGGCTACCTGGGCGGGCTGGTGTCGCTGGGCCTGTCGCTCGTCTACATCACCTGGGCGCAGGGCGCGGGCCAGAGCGGCACCGAGTTCGTGCCCGTGGTCATGGTGATCACCGCCGTGCTGTTCGCCCTGTGCGCGACGCCGACGTTCCTCTTCCTGAAGGAACGCGCGGTGCCGCAGGCACGCGCCGGCAAGGCCTGGACGCGCGTCCTGCACACGCTGCGCCACGCGCAGCAGTACCGCGACCTGCGGCGCTTCCTCGTCTGCATCCTGTTCTACCAGGCGGGCATCATGGCGGTGATCGCGCTTGCCGCGATCTACGCGCAGGAGGCGATGAAGTTCACCCAGCAGCAGACCATCGTCCTCGTGCTGGTGGTGAACATCACGGCCGCGATCGGCGCCTTCGGCTTCGGCTACCTGCAGGACGCGATCGGCCACATGCGCGCGATGGCGCTGATCCTCGCCGGCTGGATCGTGATGATCGCGCTCGCCTACTTCGCCGCCGACGCCACCACCTTCTGGGTGGCGGCGAACCTCGCCGGCCTGTGCATGGGCTCGTCCCAGGCCGCGGGGCGCGCCATCATCGGCTACCTCTCGCCGCGCACGCGCGAGGCCGAGTTCTTCGGCCTGTGGGGCCTGGCGGTGAAGGCGGCGTCGATCTTCGGCCCGCTCACCTACGGCGTGGTGACCTGGATCTTCGCCGGCGACCACCGCCTCGGCATCCTCGCCGTGGGCGTGTATTTCGTCATCGGCCTCGCGCTCCTCGCCGGCATCGACGTCGAGCGCGGGCGGCGCGCCGCGCTCGCGCCCGCCTGACGCGCGTTATTCGAGCGTCGCCTCCATCGTGATCTTGGCGTTGAGCAGCCGCGAGATCGGGCAGCCCGCCTTGGCGTTGCCGGCGGCCTTGTCGAAGGCCGCCTTGTCGGCGCCGGGGACTTTCGCCTTCACCACCAGGTGGATCGCGGTCACCGTCATGCCGGCGTCGGTCTTGTCGAGGGTCAGGTTCGCCGTCGTCGCGATGCTGTCCGCCTTCAGATTCGCCTGGCCGAGCTGCCCGGAGAGCGCCATCGAGAAGCAGGCGGCGTGCGCCGCGGCGATCAGCTCCTCGGGGTCGGTCTTGCCGCCGGACTCGAAGCGGCTGGCGAAGGTGTAGGGTGCGGAAGCCAGCCCGCCGCTGCCGGTGGATACCTGGCCGTTGCCGTCCTTCAGGCCGCCTTTCCAGACAGCCGAGCCTTTGCGCTGCATGCGAGACTCCTCTTTGAAAAAATGAACTCCAGCGCGTTATTATCGTCGCAGTACTGAGATTTCCACCAGAAGGAACCCGTAATGAGCATCAAGGTCGGCGACCGCGTGCCGGACGGCAAGCTGCTTGAATCCACCGAGTTCGACAGCGGCACGCACTGCGCGATGCCACCCAAGCCCGTAGAGGTCGCCCAGGCCGCGAATGGCAAGCGCATCGTGGTCTTCGGCCTGCCCGGGGCCTACACGCCGACCTGCTCGGCCAAGCATGTGCCGGGCTATGTGGCCAACCTGGAGCGCCTCAAGGCGAAGAAGATCGACGAGATCTGGTGCGTGTCGGTCAACGACGCTTTCGTCATGGCGCACTGGGGCCGCGAGCAGAAGGCCCTCGGCAAGATCCGCTTCCTCGGCGACGGCAGCGCGCTGTGGACCAAGGCGCTGGGGCTGGAGATCGACCGCACCGCCGCAGGGATGGGCATCCGCATGCAGCGCTTCTCGATGCTGCTGGACGACGGCGTGGTCAAGCAGCTGAACGTCGAGGCCCCCGGCAAGTTCGAAGTGAGCGACGCCGACACCCTGCTGAAGCAGCTCGCATGATGCTGCGCGCTTTCCTGGCGCTGGCCCTGATCGCCGGCGCCGCCGCCGTCCATGCGCAATCGCGCACCGAAGCGGGGCGCGAGCAGTTCCGCGAAGCCTCGCGCATCTGCCGCTACGTGCCGCACGCCGAGCAGCGCGCCTGCATGGCGCGCGAGTTGTGCAAGAACAACCGCGACCCGGCGGCCTGCGAGGAACGCTACTTCGTCAACGCCGAGCGCCGCGACATCGTGCTGCAGGCCTGCAAGGGCAAGCAGGGCACGGTGCTGCGCGACTGCATGCGCGAGGAGTACAAGAAGCTCGGTCCCGAGCCGCGGTCGTAGCCGCGCCGATGCGCAAGCTCCTCGCCGTCCTCCTGCTCGCCCTCGCCCTGCCCGCGCTCGCCGCCGGCGTGCCGCGCAAGGTCACCGAGGTCGAGGGCGTGTCCGAATACCGCCTCGACAACGGCCTGCGCGTGCTGCTGGTGCCGGACGCAAGCGCCGATACGGTGACCGTGCACATCACCTACCTGGTCGGCTCGCGCCACGAAGGCTACGGCGAGAAGGGCATGGCGCACCTGCTCGAGCACATGCTGTTCAAGGGCTCGAAGAAGCATCCCGACGTGAAGCAGGAATTCGCCAAGCGCGGCGCGCGCTGGAACGGCACCACCTCGTACGACCGCACCAACTACTTCGAGACTTTGCCCGCCACCGGCGACAACCTGGAGTGGGCGCTGGCGATGGAAGCCGACCGCATGCTGAACTCGTTCGTGCGCAAGTCGGACCTCGATAGCGAGATGACCGTGGTGCGCAACGAGTTCGAGATGGGCGAGAACAGCCCGGGGAGCATCCTGTTCCAGCGCATGCAGCGCCTCGCCTTTGCCTGGCACAACTACGGCCACGCCATCATCGGCGCGCGCTCCGACATCGAGTCGGTGCCGATCGAGCGCCTGCGCGCCTTCTACCGCACCTGGTACCAGCCCGACAACGCGCTGCTGGTGGTCGGCGGGCGCATCGAGCCCAAGCGCGCGCTGGCGCTGGTCACCAAGCACTTCGACCCGCTGCCGCGCCCGGCGCGCAAGCTGCCTGCCCTGTATACCGCGGAGCCGGTGCAGGACGGCGAGCGAACCGTGACGCTGCACCGCACGGGCGACACGCCCATCGTCGCGACCCTGTACCGGGCGCCGGCCGGGAGCCATCCGGATTTCCCGGCGCTGGAAGTGCTGGTCGAGCTGATGCGCGCCGCGCCCCAGGGGCGGCTGCACCAGGCGCTGGTGCAAAAGGGCCTGGCGAGCGCGGTCTGGGGGTTCGAGCGCGCGCTGCACGACCCCGGCTACGTCGCCTTCGGCGCCAGCCTGCCCAAGGAGGGCGCGCTCGAGGCCGCGCGCACGGCGCTGCTCGCCACCCTGGACGGCGTGCGCCGCGATCCGGTGCGCGCCGACGAGCTCGAGCGCGCGCGCACCAAGCTGCTCAACGAGATGGACAAGGCGCGGCTCGATGCGCGCGAGCTGGTGAACACCCTCGCCGAGTTCCACACGCTGGGCGACTGGCGCCTGTACTTCCTGTACCGCGACCGGCTGCGCGCGGTGACCGTGGCCGACGTGCAGCGCGTGGCCGAGGCCTACCTGCTGCCCGACAACCGCGTGCTCGGGCAGTTCGTGCCCACCGCGCAGCCCGAGCGCGCGCAGATCCCCGGCGTGCCGGATGTGCGCGCCGCGCTCGAAGGCTACCGCGGCGGCGCGGCGCTCGCCATGGGCGAAGCGTTCGATCCGTCACCGCAGAACATCGAGGCGCGCCTGCAGCGCCGCACCCTGGCCAACGGCATCCGCGTCGCGCTCCTGCCCAAGCGCACGCGCGGCGCGACGGTGGTGGCGAAGCTCGACTTGCACTGGGGCAACGAGGAGAGCACGCGCGGGCGCGTCACGGCGTGCACGCTCGCCGGCGAGATGCTGCTGCGCGGCACGACGCGGCACACGCGCGCCGAGCTGCGCGATGCGTTCGAGCGCATGAAGGCGACGGTCAAGGTAAGCGCGGGCGGCGCCACGCTGGAGACGCGGCGCGAGCACCTCGCCGACGCGCTGCGCCTGGTGGCCGAGGTGCTGCGCGAGCCGGCATTCCCGGCGACCGAGTTCGAGGAGCTCAAGCGCAGCGCAATCACCAGCGCCGAGGCGCAGCGCAGCGACCCGTCGGCGGTGGCGAGCGAGGAGCTGCGGCGCCACCTCAACCCCTACCCCA
>JBFFZT010000013.1:0-11097 GCA_041568535.1 Burkholderiales bacterium
AGGCGCAGTATCGCTTCAGCCCTGGTCGCCAAGCCCGGCGACGGTGATGAAAGCCGTGCTTTCGCCGCGGCGCACCTGGAAGGTGATCACGGCGCTCTTGTCCAGCCCGGCGAGCAGCTTGTTCAGCTGCTCGGTGGATTTCAGCTCCGTGTGCTGGCCGTTGTGCACCAGCTTGAGCAGGACGTCGCCCCGGCGCAGCTCGGCGCGCGCGCTGGCGCGAACCTCGGTGACCACCAGCCCGTGGCCGAGCTTCAGGTCGCGCTTCTGCTCGGCGCTCAGCTCGCTCACCACCACCCCGAGCCGGTTGGCGGCGAGCGGGGTCGCCTTCGGCGCGCGCGGCGCCTCAAGCGCGGCGACGCGTTCCTCGACCAGCTCACCCACCGTCACGCTGAGCATGCGCGGTGCGCCCTTGCGCCACACTTCCACCGGCACCTTGGTGCCGGGCCGCGTTCCGCCGACGATGCGCGGCAGGTCGCTCGAGGAGTCGACTTCCTTGCCGTCGAAGCGCGTGATGATGTCGGTGGCTTCGATGCCGCCCTTGTCCGCCGGGCTGCCCTTCTCCACGGAGTTGACCAGGGCGCCGCGCGGCTTCTGCAGGCCGAACGACACGGCGAGGTCCTTGGTCACTTCCTGGATCACCACGCCGATGCGCCCGCGGGAAACGCGGCCCTTCTCGCGCAGCTGGTTCTGGATGTCGAGCGCCACGTCGATCGGGATCGCGAACGACAGGCCCATGAAGCCGCCGGTGCGGCTGTAGATCTGCGAATTGACCCCCACCACCTCGCCCTTCATGTTGAACAGCGGCCCACCGGAGTTGCCGGGGTTGATGGCCACATCCGTCTGGATGAACGGCACGAAGTTCTCCTGCGGCAGGGAACGGCCCTTGGCGCTGACGATGCCCGCGGTCACCGTGTTCTCGAAGCCGAACGGCGAGCCGATCGCCACCACCCATTCGCCGACCTTGAGGCGCCCGGGATCGCCCATGCGCACGGTCGGCAGGTTGCTGGCCTCGATCTTGATCAGCGCGACGTCGGTGCGCTTGTCGGCGCCGACCACCTTGGCCTTGTATTCGCGCTTGTCGGTGAGGCGCACGTCGATCTCGTCCGCGGCGTCCACCACGTGCGCGTTGGTGAGGATGTAGCCGTCCGCGCTGATGATGAACCCCGAGCCGAGCGAGCGGCTCTCCGGGCGCGGCCCGGGGCCGGGCTGGCGCGGGATGAAGCGCCGGAAGAACTCCAGCATCTCCTCATCCTCGATGTTCGGCAGCTGCGGGGTGGCGGCGCGGCGCGGCGCCTGCGTGGTGCTGATGTTGACGACCGCGGCGCCCTGCTCCTCGACCAGGCGCGTGAAGTCCGGCAACTCCCGCCCCTGGGCCATGGCCAGCGCGGCGAACGTGCCGAACGCCAGCGTGGCGGCGGCTCTGATCAGGAACATGAAGAATCCTTTCGGGCGGTAGAGGAAGGCTGCGTTATTGCGGGCGGTACTGGACCGTGTTGCCGATGCGCTGCACGCTCGCGGCCGGCGCCTCGCCCACGACGGTGACCAGGTGGTTTGCGACTTCGCGCGTGTAGACGTTGACCGCGCCCGTGCTCGCGATGCCGATGCGCACTTCTTCGGTGCGCCCGGACATCGGCTCGATGAACACGGACACCGCCGCCAATCCGTCCGAGTACACCATCTGCGTGACCGGCTGAGCGTCGCGCAGCATGCGCCGCACCTCGACGATCTTGCGAAAGCCCGGCAGCTGCGCGCCGACGCTCCAGCCGGACTGCCCCAGGTCCGCCGGCGAGACGCCCGCCTGCTCTACGCGCCAGCCCTGCGCAGCGCGCGGCGGGCGCAGGCGCTCGCGCGGCACGTTGCCGATCGCCAGGTGCGTGAACGTGAACTGCTCCATCGTCTGGCCGTTGCGGTCGAAGGTGCGCGCCTTGAGCAGCATGCCGCTGCGCGCATCGGCCCACAGCTTGTAGCCGTAGCGCAGGTCGTCCTTGGGCGTGAGCACCACCGCCTGGCAGTCATAGCCGGCGATGCGCCGCGTCTCGCCCATGGACACGTCATAGTGCTCCGCCAGGCTGTTCACCTGCTCGGGCAGCACCGCCGGGAAGGCGCGCGGGTCACTGCGGCGGTCGACCTTGACCGTGCGGCTCTCCGGCAGGTAGCAACGGATCTCGTCGCGCGTGCGCAGGATCTCGCGCGGCGTGCCGTCCAGCACTTCCAGCTTCTCGGTGCCGCCGGCGGGGCCCGCGAGGCGCGCGATGCGCGACGTCTCGGTGCGATCGCCCTGCTGGTAGACGAACGTGCCGGTATAGGAGAGGGTTTCGGTGGCGCGGTAGATCTTGCGCAGCCACTCGAGCGCTTCGGGCGTGGACTCGGCCTGCGCCAACCCGGCGACCGTGCACAGCAACAGGGCGCCGAGGGTGCGGCTCACGGTTTAGCCGGGGCCGATTCCGCCGACACCGAGCGCACGTAGGGCGCCATGCCCTGCAGCGAGATGCGCGGCGAGTAGGCCTGGTGCGCGATCAGGTAGTCGCGGGTTGCCGCGGTGATGGGCAGGCGCGCCGGCGTGTCCTTCGCGCTGCGCGCGACCGCCGCGACCTGGGCCGGCGCCGGCTGCGGTGCCTGCGCGACCGGCGCCACCCGCGGCGCCGCACCCTGCTGCGGAGCGAACGCCATCCAGCCGACAAACGCCACGGCCGCGACGCTCGCTGCGAGCGCAGACGGCACGAACCAGCGCGCGCGCTCCGGTCGCATCACCTCGCCCGGCAGCGGGCCGACGAGAATCGGCTCCTCGGCGAGGCGCGTCGCCACGCGGCGCACGCAGTCGTTGGCGAGCAGGACGCGACCCTGCAGTGCGTCGCTGATCAGGTGATACATGCGCCAGGTCTCGATCGCGTCGCCGTCCCGGCCCAGCGCCGCCAGCGGCTCGCCCAGCTCCTGGCCGTCAAGCTCGCTGTCCATCAATGCCGATATCTTTGCCTTCATGGTGCTACCACCTCTGGTCTTTGCGCGTGTCGAGCAGCGGCCGCAGCCGTTCCGCGATCGCTTCGCGCGCCCTGAATATCCGCGAGCGCACGGTGCCGATCGGGCAGTCCATGATGCGCGCGATGTCCTCGTAGCTCATGCCCTCGATCTCGCGCAGCTGGATCGCGGTGCGCAGCTCTTCGGGCAACTCGTCGATCGTCGCATTCACCGTCCTCGCAATCTCGGCGGACAGCAACATGCTTTCCGGCGTGTTGATGTCCCGCAACTGCTCGCCATCCTCGAAACCCTCGGCGTCCTCGGCTTCCACCTCGGTGGAAGTCGGCGCCCGCCGCCCCAGCGCCATCAGGTAATTCTTGGCGGTGTTGATGCCAATGCGGTACAGCCACGTGTAAAACGCACTGTCGCCGCGAAACGCCGGCAGCGCCCGGTACGCCTTGATGAACGCCTCCTGCGTCACGTCTTCCACTTCCGCCGGATCGCGGATGAAGCGCGCCAGCAGGCGGCCGAGCTTGCGCTGGTATTTCTCCACCAGCAACTCGAACGCGCGCTTGTCGCCACGTTGCGCGCGCTCCACCAGCTGGCGATCAACGTCGCGCTCAGACATGGATGCGCGCGCCGCCCGCCGCTCCGGCCCGGGCCGCAACCCCGCCTCGCCCCCGGATCCTGCGCCTATGTGCGACAGACAAGGCATGCGGAAAATAGTTCGCCCGCATCTGGCGTTGCCTCACGCTGCCTGCGGCAGCCGCGCGGCGGCAGGCACCCTGCCCCACAGCGCCCACAGCCGCAGGTACCGATACTCGGCGGGCGCAAGCATATCGCGCACCACGAGCAGGCTGCGACGGGGCGCCCCCGTCAGCGCCAGCGCCACCCACCAGGGACCAATGTGGCGGCGTGGGCCGATGCGCGCCGCGAGGCGCCGGCCGTCCGCCAGCGCCAGAGTGGCAAACCCGTCTTCCGCGAGCTCCAGCGCGCGCACCGCGTTGCGCGAGCGCAGCAGCGCCCGGTCCCAGGCCGCCATCCCCCCCAGTGCGAGCACCAGCAGCCCCAGCGCCGCGCCCGCGGGGCCAGGCAAGGCGGCGACCAGCGCGATGGCAGCCGCTCCGTGCACCAGCGCGAGCGCACCCGCCAGCGCGCGCGACGCACGCAGCTCCAGGCGCAGCGGCGCCATGCGGCTCAGATGCGCGCGAACACCAGCGTGCCGTTGGTGCCGCCAAAACCGAAGTTGTTCTTGACCGCGTGCTGGATCTTCAGGTCCCGGGCGGCGTTGGCGCAGTAGTCCAGATCACACTCCGGATCCTGGTTGAAGATGTTGATGGTGGGAGGCGAAATCTGCCTGTGCACCGCAAGGACGGTGAACACCGATTCGATGCCGCCCGCGCCACCGAGCAGGTGGCCGGTCATGGACTTGGTGGAGTTGACGACCAGCTTGCCCGCGTGCGCGCCGAACGCTCTCTTCACCGCCTCGGTTTCGTTCTTGTCGCCGAGCGGCGTGGAGGTGCCGTGCGCGTTCAGGTACTGCACCTGGTCGGCGGCAATGCGCGCGTTCGCCAGCGCCGACTGCATGCAGCGCCGCGGCCCGTCCAGGTCCGGCGCCGTCATGTGAAACGCATCACCGCTCATGCCGAAGCCGCTGAGCTCGCAGTAGATGCGGGCACCGCGGGCTTTCGCCTGCTCCAGCTCTTCCAGGACCAGCGCGCCCGCGCCCTCGCCCAGCACGAAGCCGTCGCGGTCCTTGTCCCACGGGCGGCTGGCGGTTGCCGGATCGTCGTTGCGCGTGGACAGCGCGCGTGCGGCCGCGAAGCCGCCGACCCCGAGCGGCGAAATCGTCGCCTCGGCGCCGCCGGCCACCATCACGTCGGCGTCGCCGTACTCGATCAGCCGCGCCGCCTGGCCCACGGCGTGCAGCCCGGTGGTGCAAGCCGTGACCACCGCGAGGTTCGGGCCCTTCATGCCGTACAGGATCGACATGTGTCCCGAAATCATGTTGATGATCGAAGCCGGGACGAAGAACGGCGAGACGCGGCGCGGTCCGCGCTGCGTCAACTCGGTATGCGTTTCCTCGATGCGCGGCAGCCCGCCGATCCCGGATCCCATGTTCACGCCGATGCGCTCGGCGTTCGCCTCGCTCACCTCCAGCCCGCAGTCCTTCCAGGCCTGGATCGCCGCCGCCAGACCGTAGTGGATGAACAGATCCATGTGGCGCGCCTCTTTCGGCGGCAGATAGGCGGACACGTCGAAGCCCTTGACCTCCCCCGCGATGCGGCAGGCGAACGGCGCGGCGTCAAAGCGCGTGATGGGGCCGATCCCGGGCGTGCCCGCAACCAGGTTCTGCCACGCGACCTCTACGGTGTTGCCGACCGGGCAGACGATGCCGAGCCCGGTGACGGCGACTCTGCGGCGGGACACTTCGCGCGCGGCGTTACGACTTGGAGTGCGACTTCACGAAGTCGATGGCCTGCTGCACGGTGGTGATCTTCTCGGCTTCCTCATCGGGAATCTCGGTCTCGAACTCCTCTTCCAGGGCCATCACCAGCTCCACGGTATCGAGAGAGTCCGCCCCCAGGTCATCGACGAACGACGACTCGTTCTTGATCTCCGACTCGTTCACCCCGAGCTGCTCGGCGATGATCTTCCTGACGCGTTGTTCGACGTTCTCCATGTTCTGCTCCTTCCCTAGTGGGGCCAAGCGGCGGCCCGGATTTTACCAAATTGGCGTCGTCGCCCTCACCCCATGTACATGCCGCCGTTCACGTGCAGCACGCAACCCGTGATATAGCCCGCCGCAGGCGACGCCAGGTAGGCGACGGCGGCGGCGATGTCCGCCGGCTCGCCCAGCCGCCCGAGCGGAATTTGCGCCAGCAGCGCGCTGCGCTGCGCTTCGGCCAGCGCGCGCGTCATGTCGGTATCGATGAAGCCCGGCGCCACGCAGTTCACCGTGATGCCGCGGCTGCCCAGCTCGCGCGCGAGCGACTTGGTGAGCCCGACCACGCCGGCCTTCGCCGCCGCGTAGTTCGCCTGGCCCGCGTTGCCCGAGGCGCCGACCACTGAAGTGATGTTGACGATGCGCCCCCAGCGCGCCTTCATCATGCCGCGCATCACGGCGCGCGACAGCCGGAACACCGCCTTCAGGTTGGTATCGAGCACGTCGTCCCACTCGGCGTCCTTCATGCGCAGCGCGAGGTTGTCGCGTGTGATGCCGGCGTTGTTCACCAGGATCGCGATGTCGCCGAACTCCTTCTGCATTGCCGCCACCAGCGCATCGGCCTGCGCGGCATCGCGCACGTTCAGCACCCGGCCCGCGCCTTTGGCGCCCGCCTGTGCCAGCGCCTGCGAAATTCCGGTCGCTCCCTGCTCGGTCGTGGCGGTGCCGACGACGGTGGCGCCCTGCTTGGCCAGCTCGAGCGCGATCGCCTGCCCGATGCCGCGCGACGCGCCGGTCACCAGCGCCAGTTTGCCCTGCAGCAGCATCATGCCCCCTTGAGGTCGGCCAGCACCTTTTCCAGCGACGCTTTGTCGGCGAGCGCGAAACCCTGCAAGTCGCCGTCGATGCGCTTCACCGTCCCGGCCAGCACCTTGCCGGGACCGCATTCCAGCACATGCGTGACGCCGAGTGTGCGCATCTTGCGTATCGTTTCAACCCAGCGTACCGGTGCGGCGGCTTGGCGCACCAGCGCGTCCTTGATCCGCTCAGGCTGGGTCTCGATGCTGACATCCACATTGTTGACCAGCTGGCATGCGGGTGCGGCCACCGCGACCTCGGCCAGCCGGCCGCGCAGCCGCTCGGCCGCCGGACGCATCAGGCTGGAATGAAACGGCGCGCTCACCGGCAGGAGCAGCGCGCGCTTGGCGCCTTTCGCCTTGCACGCCTCCATCGCGCGCGCCACCGCGTCCTTGTGACCGGCGATCACGATCTGGCCCGGGGCATTGAAGTTCACCGCATCGACCACCTGCCCCTGCGCCGCTTCGGCACAGGCGGCGCGCACCGCGTCGTCTTCCAGGTTGAGGATCGCCACCATCGCGCCCTGGCCTTCGGGCACGGCCTCCTGCATCGCCTGCGCGCGAAAGCGCACCAGCGGCAGGCAGTGCGCAAAGTCGATCGATCCCGCCGCGACCAGCGCCGTGTACTCGCCCAGGCTGTGGCCGGCGACGAACTCGGGTGCGGCGCCGCCGAGCTGGCGCCAGGCGCGATACGCCGCGTAGCCCGCGGTCACCATGGCGGGCTGCGTGTTCACCGTCTGGTTGAGCGCTTCCTGCGGCCCGTCGTCGAGCAGCCTGACGAACTCCGCGCCGAGCACCTCGCTCGCCTGCCGGCGCACGTCGTCGATGCCGGGCAAGCCGGCGTAGGCGCGCAGCATGCCCACCGCCTGCGATCCCTGCCCTGGAAACACCATCGCCAGCTTCATGCCGTCACATTGTCGCGAGAGTCGCGCCCCAGGTGAAGCCGCCGCCCACGCCCTGCATCATCACCCGCTGGCCGGCGCGGATCTTGCCGGCGCGCACGTACTCGTCGAGCGCCAGCGGCACGGACGCGGCCGAGGTGTTGCCGTGATGGTCCACCGTGACCACCAGGCGCTCGAGCGGCAGTCCGAGCTTGCGCGCGGTCGCCTCGAGAATGCGCACGTTGGCCTGGTGCGGAATCAGCCAGTCGATGTCCGTGAGCTGCATGCCCGCGGCGGCGACGGTCTCGCGCGCCACCTCGTCGAGCACCTTGACCGCGAACTTGAACACCTGGCTGCCCTGCATCTGCAGGTACGGCGAGCCGACGATGCGCCCGCCGCACACGTTGCCCGGCACCGAAAGGATATCGGCATGGTTGCCGTCGGCGCGCAGCACCGAGGCATGCAGGCCGGGCTTGTCGGCGCGCGCCAGCACCACCGCGCCGGCGCCGTCGCCGAACAGCACGCAGGTGCCGCGATCGTTCCAGTCCATGATCCTGGAGAACACCTCGGCGCCCACCACCAGTGCGCGCTGGTTCATGCCGGCACGGATGAAGCTGTCGGCGGTGGCGAGCGCGTAGACGAAGCCGCTGCATACCGCCTGCACGTCGAACGCCGGGCAGTTGCGCATGCCGAGCTTCGCCTGCAGCAGGCAGGCGGTGCTCGGGAAGACGAAGTCCGGCGTCGAGGTGGCGACGATGATCAAGTCGATGTCGCCAGGCTGCAGCCCGGCCGCCGCCAGCGCGGCGCGGCTCGCTTCCAGGGCGAGGTCACTGGAGGCCTGCGATTCTTCCGCGATGTGGCGCTGCACGATGCCGGTGCGCTCGCGGATCCACTGGTCGCTGGTGTCGAGGCGCGCCGCGAACTCCGCGTTGCCGACCACGCGCGCCGGCAGATAGCTTCCCGTGCCGACGATGCGCGAATAGATCATTTGACGGCGGCGCGTGCTGCCGGCGCGGCCGGATGCACCTGGGCCATGCGGCGCGTGATTCGCTCGATGACGTCGTTGCGCACTTCCTCCACCGCGCGCTCCAGCGCCTTGCCGAAAGCGAACGCGTCGGCGGAGCCGTGGCTCTTGATGACGATGCCGCGCAGGCCGAGCAGGCTCGCGCCGTTGTAGCGGCCCGGGTCCATGCGCGCGCGCAGCGCCTTGAGCACCGGCCGCGCCACCAGGGCCGCCAGCTTGCGCCACGGCGTGCGCGTGAACTCCTGCCGCAGGAACGCGACGATCATGTTGGCGACGCCTTCGGAGGCCTTGAGCACGGAATTGCCGACGAAGCCGTCGCACACCACCACGTCAGTGGTGCCCTTGTAAATATCGTCGCCCTCCACGTTGCCGTGGAAGTTGAGGCCGCTGTCGCGCAGCAGGTCCGCCGCCAGCTTCACCGTTTCGTTGCCCTTGATATCCTCGACGCCGATGTTGAGCAGTCCCACCGAGGGCCGTTCCTTGTGTTCGACGGCGGCCACCAGCATCGCGCCCATGACGCCGAACTGCATCAGCTGCTCGGCGGTGCAGTCGACGTTGGCGCCGAGATCGAGCACGTAGGTCCACTCGCCGCGCATGTTGGGCAGGACCGTGGCGATCGCCGGCCGGTCGATCCCGGGCAGGGTCTTCAGCACGAAGCGGGAGATGGCCATCAGCGCGCCCGTGTTGCCGGCGCTGACGCAGGCGTGCGCCGCGCCGCTCTTCACCAGGTTGACCGCGACGCGCATCGAGGAGTCCTTCTTGTAGCGCAGCGCCTGCGCGGGCGGCTCGTCCATGTCCACCTGCTCGGCGGCATGCTGGACGCGCAGGCGCGGCCCCACGCTCGCGCCCTGCGCGCGCAGCGTCGCTTCCAGCGCCTCGCGCGCCCCCACGAGAATCATCGACACGCCCTCGTGCGCGCGCTGGAACTCGAGCGCGGCCGGGACTGTCACGCGGGGGCCGTGGTCTCCCCCCATGCAATCGATGGCGACTGTGATATCCATCGAGCCTGCGGCGCGCGCGCCGCTCACCCGGGACCGAAGTGCCGCGCCGCCTTACTCTTCCTTCGACTTGACGACCTTCTTGCCCCGGTAATAGCCGCTCGGGCTGACGTGATGGCGCAGGTGCACCTCGCCCGTCGTCGGCTCCACCGCCAGCGGCGGCTTGCCGAGAAAATCGTGCGCACGATGCATGCCGCGCCGCGACGGGGACTTCTTGTTCTGTTGCACAGCCATGTTCAGACTCCTCTCAATGTCGATCTCTGCCGCGCAGCATGCCGCGCAGTCCCGCGAAAGGCGTTTGCCTTTCCACCGGCGCCGCACTGCCCTGCGCCGTGCAATCCTCGTGCCGCGGCGCATACGGCAGCGCCAGCAGCAACTGGTCTTCCACCAGATCGCGCACCGCCAAGTCCTTCGCGGCGACGATGCCGTCCGGCCCTTCCGCAGTGAGCGGCTGCGCGTCGAGCTCGCTCTGCGAGCGCGCCAGCCACAGCGTCACGTCCTCGCGCAGCTCGGCGCCGACCGCCTCGAGACAGCGCTTGCAGGTCAGGCGCAGCCTGGCCCGCACGCGCAGCTGCAGGCTGTGACGGCCAAGCTCGTCGCGTACGCCTTGCAGTTCGTACTCGACCGACCCGGTCTCGTCATGCAGCAGCGTGCGCAGCCGCGGAAACTCGCCCGCAGCCCAGGCACCGCGCATGCTGCTGCCGGCTCCTGCGAATTCGAAGCCGTCGATGATCGGAAACCGCGGCGGCTGCGGCATGAAGGGGCGGATGATATCATCGCGCAAAAAGACGTGTCAAAACAAAGTCATGCCTGAATCCCGCCGACTGCTGCTCGCTTCGACGTCGCGCTACCGCAAAGAGCTGCTGCAGCGGCTCGGGCTCGCCTTCGAGTGCGTCGATCCGCAAGTCGCGGAAGACGTGATCGCGGGCGAGGCGCCTGCCGAGGCCGCGCGGCGCCTGGCGGCGGCCAAGGCGCGTGCCGTGGCGGCGCGCTTTGGCGATGCGCTCGTCATCGGCGCCGACCAGGTCGCATTCTGCGGCGCGCTGCGCCTCGACAAGCCGGGCGCTCACGCCGCCGCGGTGCGCCAGCTCACCGCGATGAGCGGCAAGACGGCGCACTTCGAGACCGCCGTGGCGCTGCTCGATGCGCGCAGCGGCGCGCTGCTCGAGCGCGTCGTCCCCACCGCGGTGCGGTTCCGCGAGCTGACGCCGGCGCGCATCGAGGACTACCTGCGCCGCGAGCAGCCTTACGACTGCGCCGGCAGCGCCAAGGCCGAGGGCCTGGGCATCGCCCTGATCGCCGGCATCGACAGCGACGACCCGACGGCGCTCATCGGCCTGCCGCTCATCGCGCTGGGCGAGCTGCTCGAGCGCGCCGGCATGCCGGTGCTGCGCGCGTGACGCCGGCGCTATACCTCGTGCCCGCGGCGCTCGGCGGCGCGCCGGCGCAGGTCCTGCCCGCGACGACGATCGAAACCGTGCGTACGCTGCGAGACTTCGCCGTGGAAGACGCCAAGAGCGCGCGCGCGTTCCTCGCCGCGCTCGGCATGCCCTGCCCGGTGCGCGAGCTGAGCATCGCCACCCTGGATGCGGACGCCAGCACGCTGCTCGCGCCATTGCGCGCCGGACGCTCCGTGGGCGTGCTGTCCGAAGCCGGCAGCCCCGGTGTCGCCGATCCGGGCCAGGCGCTGGTCGCCGCCGCCCATGCGGCCGGATTC
>JBFFZT010000014.1:0-10959 GCA_041568535.1 Burkholderiales bacterium
AGCTCCTGGGTCACCGCCTGCACGCGCGAGCCGCGCATGCCCACGCAGGTGCCGATCGGATCGATGCGCCGGTCGTTGGTGTGCACCGCGATCTTGGCGCGCACGCCGGGGTCGCGCGCCGCCGACTTGATCTCGAGCAGCCCTTCTTCGATCTCCGGCACTTCGAGCTCGAACAGCTTCATGATGAACTGCGGCGCGGTGCGCGACAGCACCAGCTGCGGGCCGCGCGCGCCGCGGTCGATCTTCGCCACCCAGGCGCGCACGCGGTCGCCGACGCGCAGGTTCTCCTTGGGGATCATGTGCTCGCGCGGCAGCAGCGCTTCCAGGCGGCCCGACTCGACGATGGCGCTGCCGCGCTCCATGCGCTTCACCGAGCCGGTGACCAGCTCGTCGCCGCGGCCGAGGAAATCATTCAGGATCTGCTCGCGCTCGGCGTCGCGAATGCGCTGCAGGATCACCTGCTTCGCGGTCTGCGCGCCGATGCGGCCGAAGGGGATCTTCTCGATCGGCTCCTCGAGGTAGTCGTCCATCTTGGCGTCGGGCTTGCGGTCGTGCGCCTCCTCGAGCGACAGCATCTGCGCCGTGTTCCACTCGGGCGTATCGTCGGGCACGACGTGCCAGCGCCGGAAGGCCTCGTAGTCGCCCGTGTTCTTGTCGATCGCCACGCGCACGTCCACGTCCTCGGTGAAGCGCTTCTTGGTGGCGGAGGCGAGCGCCATCTCCAGCGCGCCGAACACGACGTCGCGATTGACGTTCTTCTCGCGCGCCAGCGCGTCCACCAGCAGCAGAATTTCCCGGCTCATCTTGGCTCCAAGCTCATAGTTCCGGAACGAGTCGCGCCCGATCCATGCCTTCCAGTTGCAGCGCCACCGGCGCGCCGTCCACTTCCACGGTCGCGGTGGCGCCCTCGATGCCGCGCAGCACGCCCACATAGCGGCGCCGGCCCGTCGCGTCCGCCAGCCGCATCCTCACGTCCACCTTGTGGCCGGCAAAGCGCGCAAAATCCGCCGGCCGGCGCAGCGGCCGGTCCATGCCCGGCGAGGACACCTCCAGCCGGTCGTAGTCGATGCCTTCGACTTCGAACAGATGGGACAGGTGCCGGCTGACTGCCGCGCAATCGTCCACCGTGATGCCTCCCGGCTTGTCCATGAAGACGCGCACCAGGCGTCCCCTGTTGGACACCTGCGCGTCCACCAGTTCGAACCCCAGGCCTGCCAGGGTCGTTTCCAGGATGCCTTCGAGCGAGCTCGCCACGGATGCGGCCACAAACAAAAAATGGGCCGAAGCCCATCTACACGAAACGGCTTGAAGTTTAACCGCTTTTCGCCGCTTTCACAATCGCCGCCACGCTTTTCTCATCCAGCTCGATGCAGCGTCCCGGGCGCAGGTCGCGCGGCAGCTCGACCGGTCCGTAGCGCACCCGCAGCAGCCGGCTGACCTTGCGCCCGAGCGCCTCGAACAGCCGCCGCACCTCCCGGTTGCGGCCCTCGCGCAGCGTGACCCGGTACCAGCGGTTGGCACCCTCGGCCGCGCCCGAGGGCTCCAGCTTGTCGAAGCGCGCGCTGCCATCGTCGAGCCGGACGCCCTCGAGCAGCTGCCGGCACTCCTCGGGACGCAGGGCGCCGAGAACGCGCACCGCGTACTCGCGCTCGACTTCGTAACGCGGGTGCATCAGCCGGTTAGCGAGCTCGCCCGAGTCCGTGAGCAGGAGCAGCCCGGCGGTGTTGATATCCAGGCGCCCCACGGCCACCCACTTGCCCCCCGGGATCGCCGGCAGGCGCTCGAACACGGTCGGCCGGCCCTCGGGATCCGAGCGCGTCACCATCTCGCCGTCGGGCTTGTGATACAGCAGCACCCGCGGCATGGCCGCGGGCGCTTTCAGGGCAAGCGGCTTGCCGTCGAGCTCGATCCGGTCCGAGGTGCGCGCGCGGTCCCCGAGCCTGGCGGTGACGCCGTTGACCTGCACGCGCCCGGCGCCGATCCAGCCCTCGATCTCCCGGCGCGAGCCGTGGCCGGCCGCCGCCAGCAGCTTCTGCAGGCGCTCAGCCTGCGGCGGGCTCGTTGGCGGCTTCGGGGACGACGGGGGCCGGTGCAGGCTCAAGCTGCAGGGTTTTGGCGATCTCTTCGAGCGGCGGCAGCTCCTGCAGCGAGCGCAGCCCGAGGTCGTCGAGGAAGGACTTCGTCGTGGCGTAGAGCGCGGGCCGCCCGGGGGTTTCCCGGTGCCCGACGATGTCGATCCAGCCGCGGCTCTCCAGGGTCTGGATGATCTGCGTCGACACCGTCACGCCGCGGATGTCCTCGATGTCGCCGCGCGTCACCGGCTGGCGGTAGGCGATGATGGCGAGCGTCTCCATGACGGCGCGCGAGTAGCGCGGCGGCTTGTCCGGCTGCAGCTTCTCGGCGAACGGCCGGAACTCCGGCCGCGTCTGGAAGCGCCAGCCGCTCGCCAGGCTCGCCAGCTCCACCGCGCGGCCGCTCCACTCCTCGCGCAGCTCCGCGAGCAGGTTCCTGAGCGTGTCGGCGGACAACTGGTCGTCGAACAGGCGCCGCAGGTCGGCCAGCGCCAGCGGCTCCGGCGCGGCGAGCAGCGCGGCCTCCAGGATGCGCTTGGCTTCAGTGGGGCTGTGCATCGGCCAATTTTACGTAAATGGGCGCGAAGCTCTCGGACTGCGTCAGCTCGAGCAGCGACTCGCGCGCCAGCTCCAGCACCGCGAGCAGCGTCACCACCAGGACCGCGACGCCGCGCGCCGGGTCGAACAGCTCGCCGAACTCGAGCACGCGCCGCTCCCGCAGGCGCCGCAGGATGCCGCTCATGTGC
The DNA here is from genome assembly GCA_041568535.1 of Burkholderiales bacterium. GTDB lineage: Bacteria > Pseudomonadota > Gammaproteobacteria > Burkholderiales > SG8-39 > JAABQT01. The sequence goes on from JBFFZT010000014.1 coordinate 2,819, forward strand.
TCGCGCACCGAGAGCTCCTCGCGCGACACGTGATGGTGCGCCGACAGGCGCGCCCGGTGCAGCAGCGCGCGCCAGGCCTCCGCGAGATCCCGCGGGTTCACGTCCGGCAGGCGCTCGGCCACGGTGCGCTCGACCCACACCGAGACCGCGATGACGTCGCGGCCGACCTGCGGCAGCTGGTCGAGCTGCTGCGCGGCCTTCTTCATGCGCTCGTACTCGAGCAGGCGCCGCACCAGCTCGGCGCGCGGATCCACCTCGTCGGGCTCGGCGGCCGGCGGGCGCGGCAGCAGCAGCCTCGACTTGATCGCCATCAGCGTCGCCGCCATCACCAGGTACTCGGCCGCGAGCTCGAGGTTGGTGGCGCGCATCGTCTCGACGTACTCCAGGTACTGGCGCGTGAGCGGCGCCATGGGAATGTCGAGGATGTCCAGGTTCTGCTTGCGGATCAGGTACAGCAGCAGATCGAGCGGCCCTTCGAAGGCCTCCAGGATCACCTCGAGCGCATCGGGCGGGATGTACAGGTCCTGCGGAATCTCGATCAGCGGCTCGCCGTAGATGCGGGCGACCGGGGTGGCGAGCGCCAGCTGCGCGGGCTCGCTCATCAGGAATACGTCAGGCCCATGGATTCGCGTACGTCGCGCATCGTTTCCAGCGCCAGCTTGCGCGCCTTGTCGCAGCCGTCGGCGATGATGCTCTTCACCAGCGTCGGGTCGTCGAGGTACGGCTGCGCGCGCTCGCGCATGGGCGCGAGCTCGGCCAGGACCGCCTCGATCACCGGCTGCTTGCACTCCAGGCAGCCGATGCTGGCGCTGGTGCAGCCCTTCTGCACCCAGTCCTTGCGCGCCGCGTCCGAGTACACGAGGTGCAGCGGCCACACCGGGCACTTCTCCGGCGTGCCGGGGTCCTTGCGCGTGACGCGCGCCGGATCGGTCGGCATGGTGCGGATCTTCTTGGTCACCGATTCCGGCGACTCGCGCAGCCCGACGGCGTTGCCGTAGGACTTGGACATCTTCTGCCCGTCGAGGCCCGGCAGCCGGGCCGATTCCGTGAGCAGCGCTTCGGGCTCGACCAGCACCTTGCGCCCGCCGCCCTCGAGCCAGCCGTACAGCCGCTCGCGGTCGCCGCGCGGCAGGTTCTGCTGCTCCTCGAGCAGCGCCTGCGCGCGCTTGAGCGCATCGGCGTCGCCCGACTCGAGGAACTTGGTGCGCAGGTCGTTCAGCAGCCGCGCCTTCTTCGTGCCCATCTTCTTCACCGCCGCCTTGGCCTTGTCCTCGAAGCCCTCCTCGCGGCCGTACAGATGGTTGAAGCGCCGCGCGATCTCGCGCGTCATCTCGACATGCGGCACCTGGTCCTCGCCCACCGGCACATAGCGCGCGCGGTAGATCATGATGTCGGCCGACTGCAGCAGCGGATAGCCCAGGAAACCGTAGGTCGCCAGGTCACGGTCCTTGAGCTTTTCCATCTGGTCCTTGTAGGTCGGCACGCGCTCGAGCCAGCCGAGCGGCGTCATCATCGACAGCAGCAGGTGCAGCTCCGCATGCTCCTGGATATGCGATTGCACGAACAGGATCGCCTGGTTCGGATCGACGCCGGCGGCGAGCCAGTCGACCACCATTTCCCACGCGTTCTGCTCGACGCGCCCCGGATGCTCGTAGTCGGTGGTCAGCGCGTGCCAGTCGGCGACGAAGAACAGGCAGGGATACTCGGTCTGCAGCTTGACCCAGTTCTTGAGCACGCCGTGATAGTGGCCGAGGTGCAGCGCGCCCGTCGGGCGCATGCCGGAGAGAACGCGCGTTTCGTACATGCTCACAGCTGCAGCACCGTGCCGATCACCAGGTACGACGCTTCGACCACCGGCCGCAGCAGGACCCCGAGGTAGCCCGAAAACAGCAGCAGCAGCAGGATCGGAAAGCCCCAGGGCTCAAGGCGCGCGTACTGCCACGCCATGCGGTGCGGCAGCAGGCTGGCGAGGATGCGCCCGCCGTCGAGCGGCAGGATCGGCAGCAGGTTGAGCACCATCAGCACCACGTTGACCTGGATGCCGGCGAGGCACATCAGGCGCATCGGCACGCTGAACGCATTCACCGGCAACGCGTCCGCGAACTTCAGCAGCAGCGCCCAGGCGAGCGCCATGACGAGGTTCGCGCCCGGGCCGGCGGCGGCCACCCACAGCATGTTCTGCTTCGGTCGCCTGAGCGCCGAGTAGTTCACCGGCACCGGCTTTGCCCAGCCGAACAGATAGCCGGCCCCCCCGGCGAGCTTGGCGACGACCAGGATCGCGATCGGCACGACGATGGTGCCGACGAGGTCGATATGGCGGAAAGGGTTGAGGCTGATGCGGCCCTGCGCGTAGGCCGTGAGGTCGCCGAAATGGCGCGCCACGTAGCCGTGCGCCGCCTCGTGCAGCGTGATCGCGAATAGCACCGGGATCGAGTAGATCGCGAGCGTCTGTACGAGCTGGTTGACGTCCATCGGGCAGTCGCGAATCTTATCAGAGGCGCTGACCCAGCACCGCGAGCGAGCCTTTGCCCGCGCGCAGCACGACCGGCGCTTCGCCGGTGAGGTCGACCACCGTGCTCGGCTCGGTGCCGCAGGGCCCGCTGTCGATCACGAGGTCGAGCTGGTGCTCGAGCGCCGCGCGGATCTGCTGCGCGTCGGACAGGGCGACGCTGTCTCCCGGCAGCAGCAGTGTCGCCGAGAGCATCGGCTCGCCCAGTTCCGCGAGCAGTGCGCGCGCGGCGGCGTGCGCGGGCACGCGCACGCCGATGCTCTTGCGGCGCGGATGCATGAGACGGCGCGGCACTTCGCGGGTGGCGCGCAGGATGAACGTATAGCTGCCCGGCGTCGCCGCCTTGAGCACGCGGAACTGTGCGTTGTCGAAGACGGCGTAAGCCGCGATCTCAGACAGATCGCGGCACATCAGCGTCAGGTGGTGCCTGTCGTCCATGCCGCGCACGCGCCGCAGGCGCGCCTGCGCGCTCGCGTCGCCGAGGTGGCAGCCGAGCGCGTAGCACGAGTCCGTCGGGTACGCGATCAGCCCGCCGCGCCGCACGATCTCGGCGGCCTGGCGGATGAGGCGCAGCTGCGGGTGTGTCGGGTGAACGGCGAAGAACTGCGCCACGCGCCGGCTCTACAGCCCCCACTCGCGCCACACCGGCCGCAGCGCCGGGTCGAGCGGCGGCAGCGTGCCGAACTCCGCGCCTTCCTCCGGGCCGTGGAAATCCGAGCCGCGCGACGCGGCGAAGTCGTAGTGCGTCGCGAGCGCGGCGAAGTGCGCGTACTGGTCGGGGGAATGGCTGCCGGTGACCACCTCGATCGCCTCGCCGCCGGCGGCGCGAAACTCCTGCAGCAGCGCGTCCATGGCGCCCGCGGACAAGCCGTAGCGCCCGGGGTGCGCGAGCACCGCCTGCCCGCCCGCGGCAATGATCCACCGCACGGCATCGGCAAGCGCGGCCCACTGGTGCGGCACGTACCCCGGCTTGCCGGGAACGAGGAAGCGCTTGAAGGCATCGCGGATATCGGCCACCGCGCCGATGTCGACGAGGTAGCGCGCGAAATGCGTGCGGCTGACCATATCGGGATTCTCGGCGCGCGCCAGCGCGCCTTCATACGCTCCGTCGATGCCCGCAGCACGCAGGTCGCGCGCCATGGCGCGCGCGCGCTCGAGGCGCCCGCCGCGCACCCTGGCCAGACTCGCGGCGAGGTTCTCGTCGGCGGGATCGATGCGCAGCCCGACGACGTGCACGGTACTGCCGCGCCAGGTGACCGAGATCTCGACGCCGTTGACGAAGCGCATGCCTGCGTCCAGCGCCGCGGCGCGCGCCTCGGCGAGGCCCTCGAGCTGATCGTGGTCGGTCAGGGCCCAGACGGTGACCCCGGCGCGTGCCGCGCGGCGCGCCACCTCCGCGGGCGCGAGCGCGCCGTCGGAAATGTTCGAGTGGCAGTGCAAGTCGATATTCATGGCGCGGAAACGAATTCCTCGAGATGCCGTGCAACCTGCTCGGGTTGATCGTGATGCAGCATGTGCCCGGCGTTGGACACCGTAACGTAGCGCAGGTTGCGGAATGCCGCCCGGCGCTCCGCATACTGCGCCGCGTCCAGCCCGACGCGCGCGAGCGCCTTGGACTCCCCGGCATCGATCCACAGCACCGGGGCGGCCACTTCGTTCCAGCAAGCGCGCGCCTCCTCGTAGCGGTACAGGACCGGGTAGACGATCTTGTGCGCGGGATCGCCGCGCAGCTGCACTTGCCCGTCGGGGAGCTGGTAGCCCCAGTGGCGCGCGAGAAAGTCGGCGCGCTCGGCGCTCAGGCGCGGGTTGTTCTGCCGCATGCGCTCGGCCAGCGCGGCGAAGCTGGCGTAGGGCCGGAAGCCTTTGCGGCCCTGCAGCTCGTCGAGCCAGCGCGCATAGCGCTCCGGCGCCTGCCCGGGCTGCGTCACCGACATGCCGAACCCCTCCAGATTGACCAGCCGCCGGATGCGCGCGGGCCGCACGCCCGCGTACAGGCAGGCGACGTTGCCGCCGAGGCTGTGGCCGACGAGATTGACCGGCGCGCGCGGCGCAATCTGCTGCAGCAGCGCATCCAGGTCGGCGAGGTAATCCGGGAACCAGTAGCAGTCCGACTTGCCCCAGTCGGTCAGTCCATAGCCTCGCCAATCGGGCGCGTAGAGGTCCCACTGCGCCGGCAACGCGTCGACCAGGAACTGGAACGAAGCCGAGACGTCCATCCAGCCGTGCAGGAGCACCACGCACGGGCCGCCCTCGCCCGGCCAGCGCCGCACGTGGTAGCGCAGCCCACGCACCTCAAAAAACAGCGATGTGCTCGGCTTCACGCGCGCGCGAACGTGAAATCCACTTCAGGCCGCCGGCCGGAGACGAGCTCGGCGAGCGCGCGGCCCGAGCCCGCCGCCAGCGTCCAGCCGAGCGTGCCGTGGCCCGTATTGAGATAGAGATTCTCGTAGCGCGTGCCGCCGATCAACGGCACATTGCTCGGCGTGGCCGGTCGCAGGCCGGCCCAGAACTCGACGCTGCCCGCGCGCGCCAGGGCCGGGAACAGCTCGCGCAGGCGTGCGACGATGGCCTCGCAGCGCTGCATATTGATGCTCGTGTCATAGCCGGTCAGCTCCGCGGTGCCGGCGCAGCGCAGGCGCGCGCCAAACCGCGAAATGACGAGCTTGTGCCCCTCGTCCGTGAGGCTGACCGTGGGCGCGTGCGCCGCGACCTCCGGCGACAGGGCAAGCGTGACCGAATAGCCCTTGAGCGGATACACGGGCAGAGCGATGCCCAGCGGCGCGAGCAGGCGCGCGCTGTAGCTCCCTAGCGAGACCACGAACGCGTCGGCCTGCAGCCGCTCGCGGCTCGTGCGCACGGCGTGCACGCGGCCGCCTGCCGTTTCCAGGGCTTCGACGACCGATTCGCGCGCGAAGCGCACTCCGTTTTGCTCGGCGAGCCGCGCCAGGCGCACCGTGAACTGATGCGCGTCTCCGGACTCATCCTGCGGCGAGTACACCCCGCCCACCACCCGCGCCCGCGATGCGCGCAGCGTGGGCTCCAGATCATGGCACTGCGCCGCCGACTTGATCTCGCGCTCGATGCCCAGGTCGCGCATGCTCGAGACGTGCCTTGCCAATGCCTCGAACTCGGCCTGCTCGGTGCAAAAATGCAGAATGCCGCGCGCCACGCGCTCGTACTCGATGCCGGTCTCGCTGCGCAGCTCGGCCAGGCAGTCGCGGCTGTAGCGCGCCAGCCCCGCGAGCTGGCGCGTGTTGCGCTCGAAGCGCCCGGGCAGGCATTGCAGCGCGAAGCCGAGGGCCCAGCGCCACTGCTCGCGGTCGGCGCGCGGCCGGAACAGCAGCGGCGCGTCCTCGCGCCCGAGCCAGCGCAGAACTTTCGGCAGCACCGAGGGCTTCGCCCAGGGCTCTGCGTGCCCGGCGGTGACCTGGCCGCCGTTGGCGAACGAGGTCTCCATGCCGGCCTCGGCGTGCCGCTCGACCAGCGTGACCTCGTGCCCGGCACGCGCGAGATACCACGCCCCGGTCACGCCGACCACGCCCGCCCCCAGTACCACGATCCTCACAATGGCGCTCCTGTCGGTATCATAGCGGCCCGCCATGCCCATCTTCTCGATCGGCGACAAGCGTGTCGAGCTGCTCGGCGCGCATCACTTCATCGCGCACGACGCGACGCTGGTGGGCGCCATCACGCTGGAGGCCGGCGCCAACATCTGGTTCCAGGTCGTGATCCGCGCGGAGAACGACATCGTGCGCATCGGCGAGGGCACCAACGTGCAGGACGGCTCGGTGCTGCACGTCGATCCGGGCTTTCCGCTCACGCTCGGCAGGCGCGTCACCATCGGTCACAAGGTGATGCTGCACGGCTGCACGGTCGGCGAAGGCAGCCTCGTCGGCATCAACAGCGTGGTCATGAACGGCGCGCGCATCGGCCGCGGCGCGCTGATCGGCGCCAACAGCCTGATCCCGGAAGGCAAGGAGATTCCCGACGGCGTGCTGGTGCTCGGCTCGCCCGGCAAGATCGTGCGCGAGCTCAAGCCCGAGGAGCGCGCCAACCTGCTGCGGATCGCCGACGGCTACGTGGAGCGCGCGCAGCGCTACCGCACCGAGTTGCGCGAGCAGCCGCTGCCGCCCTCGGCGCGCTGACTCATTTCGGCGCCATGCGGATGGCGCCGTCCAGGCGGATGGTCTCGCCGTTCAGCATCTCGTTCTCGATGATGGCGCGCGCGAGCTGCGCGTACTCCGCCGGCTTGCCGAGGCGCGACGGAAACGGCACCTGCTTGCCGAGCGAGTCCTGCGCCTCCTTCGGCAGCCCGAGCAGCATCGGCGTCTCGAAGATGCCCGGGGCGATGGTGCACACACGAATGCCGTTGCGCGACAGGTCGCGCGCGATCGGCAAGGTCATGCCCACGACGCCGCCCTTGGAGGCGGAATACGCCGCCTGGCCGATCTGGCCGTCGTACGCCGCGACCGACGCGGTGTTGATGATCACCCCGCGCTCGCCCGCCGCATTGGGGCCGCCTTTGGTCATCGCCTCGGCGGCGACGCGAATCATGTTGAAGGTGCCGATCAGGTTCACCGTGATCACGCGCGTGAAGCGCCCCAGATCGTGCGGCGCCTCCTTGCCGACGGTGCGCTCGGCGAGCGCGATGCCGGCGCAGTTCACCAGCACCTGCAGGCCGCCGAACTCCTTCAGCGCCAGCGCCACCGCCGCCTTGGCATCGGCTTCGGCGGTGACGTCGCATTTCGCGAAGCGCCCGCCGAGCTCCTTGGCCAGCTTCTCGCCCGCCTCCGCCTGCATGTCGGCGATGACGACCTTGGCGCCGTTCTCCGCGGCCATGCGCGCGGTGGCCGCGCCGAGCCCCGAGGCGCCGCCGGTGACCAGAAACACGCTGTTCTTGATAAGCATATGCGCCTCGATGCGAAAAGAGCGGCGATTATAATTCACGCTCTCGCCGATGCTGCGCCTGCGTTTCGATCTCGCGTTCGAGGACCTGTATAGCCGCGACGGACTGTTGCGGCTCGACGCCGCGTTCCTGCGCTTCCTGGGCGAAGCGGATGCGGGACTACGCGCGCGCCTTGAAGCGGCGCGCGTTGAGCCCCCGCCGGCGAAACAGGAGTCGGAGCTCGTCATCGCGCTCGCGCCGCATGCCGAGGACTTCATCGTGCGCCTCTTCGGCATCGAGGCCGAGGCGCAGGCGCTCGCGGCGCGCCATCACGAGCTCGCGCCCCTCTACAGCGTGAAGCGGCTGTTCGTGCAGCGGCGCGCGCTGCACAAGGTGAAGGCCGAGGACGCGCGCCCCGACGGCTACGCGTTCACCACCGAGCTCGATTTCGCGCGCCAGGTCACCGCGTGGCAGAAGGACGAAGCAGCGTATGCGGCGGAGCTGGAAGGCGCGGCACGGTATGCGGCGTGGGCGGCGACGACGCCCGAAGGCAAGACGAAGCACAAGGCGGGCGTGCTCTTCAAGGCGCCGCACAAGCTCGACTTCATGCGCCTCGTTCCCGCGCAGCCCGAAACGCGCCACCGCGACGGCTTCAAGCTCACCGACGCGGGCACCGACCTCGCGGGCGCGCTCGACCAGGCGAACTACTGCATCTGGTGCCACGAGCAGGGCAAGGACTCGTGCTCC
>JBFFZT010000015.1:0-10854 GCA_041568535.1 Burkholderiales bacterium
CAGCACGATCACGATCAGATAGGCGACGATCACCGGCCGGTCGAGAACGAAGATCGAGTCGATGATCAGCTTCCCCGCACCGGGCCAGGCGAACACCGTCTCGGTCACCACGGCGAAGGCGATCAGGGTGCCGATCTCAAGCCCGACCACGGTGACCAGTGGGATCAGGATGTTCTTGAACACGTGGACGAACACCACCCGGCGCTGGGTCAGCCCCTTGGCGCGGGCGAATTTGACGTAGTCCTGGACCAGCGCCTCGCGCATGCCGGCCCGGGTCAGGCGGATGATCAGCGACATGTTGGTCAGCGACAGGTTGATCGCCGGCAGGAGCAGGTGCGACAGGCCGTCCAGGGTCCACACGCTGGAGGTGATGCCGAACAGCTCCGCCTCGTCGCCGCGGCGGCCCGAGGGCAGCCAGCCCAGCATCACCGCGAACACCATGATCATCATCAGCCCGACCCAGAAGGTGGGCAGGCTGAAGCCGAGGATCGAGCCCGCCATGATGGTGCGGCTCACGGGCGAGTTCGGGTACAGCCCGGCGTACATGCCCAGCGGCACGCCGAGCAGGATGGAGAGCAGCAGCGCGGCGAGGGCGAGCTCGAGCGTCGCCGGCATGCGCTGCAGGATGAGCTTGAGCGCCGGCTCGGCCTGCACGAACGAGTTGCCCATGTCGCCCTGCAGCGCGTTGCCGAGGAAGTGCAGGTACTGCTCGTGCATCGGCCGGTCGAGGCCGAGGCGCTGGATGAAGCGCTCGACCTCCTCCTGCGTCATGTCATCCGAGATCAGGATGTGCACGGGGTCGCCGACCACGTGCACCCCGACGAACACGATCAGCGACATCGCCAGAACCACCATCAGGCTCTGGAGGATGCGCCGGATGACGAAGACCGACACGTCCGCGCCCCGTGCGGCGGCGACCTACTTCTTGCTGACTCCCATGGCGACCGTGTTCTCGTCCGTGCGCGCGACGTAGCTGAAGCCCTTGCGCATCGCCCAGGTGTTCACCTGGTAGTGCAAGGGGATGATGCCCAGGTCCTCGATCGCGACCTCGGTGGCGCGCGCGAGCAGGCTCTGGCGCCTAGCGTCGTCCACCGTGGCGAGCGCCTGGTTGATGAGCTTGTCGACCTCGGGATTCGAGTAGCGGCCGCGGTTGGAGGCGCCCATGCCCTTGTCGCGGTCGTAGGTGGCGAGCAGCGACTTGAGCGGCGAGGACGCCTCGCCCGTGCCCGAGCCCCAGCCGACCAGGATGAAGCTGAACTTCGGCCCCTTGTCCGGGCTGCCGCTGGAGGCATCGCGGAAGAAGACGCTGCGCGTCATGGTCGAGACCTCGGAGTCGATGCCGATGCGCGAGAGCATCTGGCCGACCGCCTCGCAGATCTTGGCGTCATTGGGATAGCGGTCGTTCGGGCCGTGGATCGTCATGCGGAAGCCGTTCGGGAACCCGGCCTCGGCGAGCAGCTTCTTCGCACCCTCGGGATCGAAGTCCATGGGCTTCAACTTGGGGCTCACGCCGAAAAACCCCTCGGGCAGCAGCTGGCCCGCCTTGATGGCGAGGCCTTCCATCACGCGGCTAATGATGGCGTCGCGGTCGATCGCCTTGGAGATCGCGAGGCGCACGCGGCGGTCGCGCAGGGGGTTCTTGATGGCGCTGCCGTCCTTGCCTTTCACGTACGGCGAGTCGTCGCGGAAATGGTCGAGGTGCAGGTAGATCACGCGGTTGGACACCACCTGCGCGATGCTGACGCGGTCGTCCTTCTTCAGCCGCTCCATGTCGGCCGAGGGCACCTCGTCGATGAGGTCGACGTCGCCCGCGAGCAGGGCCGCGACGCGCGAGGGGTCGGACTTGATCGGGCGGAACACGACCCGCTCCCAGTCGGGCAGCTTGCCCCAGTAGAGCTTGTTGCGCTGCATGACGATGCGGTTGCCCGGCGCGTACTCGGCGAAGCGGAACGCACCCGTGCCGATCGCCGCCTTGCCCGAGTTGTAGTCCGAGGTCTTGGCGCCGGCGCCGTGCTTCTTCGACACGATCATCACCGTGGAGACGTCGTTCGGCATCAGGGGGTAGGGCTCGGCGGTCTTGATGTGCACCGTGTGGTCGTCCACCTTCACCACGGTCTTGCCCTTGATGTAGGTGCCGAAGCTCGACGGGCTGCCCTCGACGTTGGGGGCGCGCTCGAAGGTGAACACCACGTCGTCGGCGGTGAACGGCGTGCCGTCGTGGAACTTCGCGTTGCGGCGCAGCTTGAACTCCCAGGTGGTGTCGTCGATCGCCTTCCAGGACTCGGCCAGGCCGGGCTTGAGCCGCTGGCGCTCGTCCTGCTCCACCAGGGCCTCGAAGAGGTGGCTGAGCAGCGAGTTGTTCGGCGTCAGGTTGTGGAAATGCGGGTCCATCGCCGTCGGCTCGGACGCGAGGCCGATGCGCAGCTCCTGCGCCGCCGCGGGCGCCGAGCAGACAAGGGCGGTCGCAAGCAGCGCGAAGGCAAAACGCCGTGCGTGAATCATGGGAACGCCTCCTCCAGAGGTTGGATCGCGGCCCCATTATGGCATTGCGGCGCTTGCCAGCGGGCGGCTCCGGCCGCAGACTGCGCGCCTTTCAGGACCGCCCCGAGCCATGAGCGCCGCCTACGTGATCCACGGACCCGCCGCCCCCGAGCTGCCGCTGGTGCTCGATTCGCCGCACTCGGGCCGGCGCTTCCCCGCGGACTTCGGCCACGCGGTGAGCGAGCAGGCGCTGCGCGACGCCGAGGATTGCTTCGTCGACGAGCTGTATGGCGCCGCGCCGACGCTCGGCGCGCCGCTGCTCGCCGCGACCTTCCCCCGTACCTACATCGATCCCAACCGCCACCCGGGCGACGTCGACCCCGAGCTGATCGAGGGCGACTGGCCGCACGAGGTCCGCCCGAGCGGCAAGGCGCGCATCGGCAAGTCCCTCGTGTGGCGCACGCTCGACGACGGCCGGCCGATCTACGCGCGCCGGCTGCCGCCGGCCGAGGTGAAGCGCCGCATCGACCACTACCACGCGCCGTATCACGCGGCGCTGCGCTCGCTGCTCGAGGCGGCGCACAAGCGCTTCGGCGCGGTGTGGCACGTCAACTGCCATTCGATGAAGGCGGTGGCCGGAAAGCAGAGCGACGACGGCGAGGGCCGCGCGCGCGCCGAGTTCGTGCTCGGCGACCGCGACGGCAGCACCTGCGAGCCGGGCTTCACCGCGTTCGTGCGCGACACGCTCGCCGCCATGGGCTACGACGTCAAGGTGAACGATCCCTACAAGGGCGTCGAGCTGGTGCGCGCCTACTCGGATCCGAAGGCGGGCCGCCACAGCCTGCAGATCGAGGTCAACCGGGGGCTGTACATGGACGAGGCGAGGCTCGAGAAACACGCGGGCTTCGACGCGCTGCAGGCCAACCTGTCGCGGCTGCTGCGCGCGGTCGCCGATTACACGAGGAGCCGCTGAACATGGCCGCGAAGTACCGCATCGAGCTTGCGCCGCCGGACATCACGCCGTACCGGCAGGGCAACGCCGGGGTCGACTACGTCCACGTGCTCGACTCGGGCAAGCCCGGGCCCAACGTGATGGTGCAGGCGCTGACGCACGGCAACGAGCTGTGCGGAGCCATCGCCCTCGACTGGCTGTTCAGGCAGAGGTTCGCGCCGCGCCAGGGCAAGCTGACGCTCGCCTTCGCCAACGTGGAGGCATTCGCACGCTTCGACTTCGACGACCCGGACCGCTCGCGCTACATCGACGAGGACTACAACCGCGTCTGGGCCGACGCGGCGCTCGACGGGCCGCGCGACTCGCTCGAGCTGCGCCGCGCGCGCGTGCTGCGCCCGTTCGTCGACGCGGCGGACTACCTGCTCGACATCCACTCGATGCACGAGCCGTGCCGGCCGATCATGGTGTGCGCGAAGAGCGAGAAGAGCGCCGCGTTTGCGCGGCGCCTGGGCGTGCCCGGTGACCTTCTGATCGACACCGGGCACCCGGCGGGCCTGCGCATGATCGAGCGCGGCGGCTTCGGCGACCCGAAGAGCCCGCGCACCGCGGTGCTGATCGAATGCGGCCAGCACTGGGAGAAGAGCGCCGCCGAGGTGGCCATCGACACCCTGCTGCGCTACCTCCTCGTGACCGGGGCGGCGGACGCCGCCTGGGTCGAGCCGCGCTTGCCCCTGAAGCCGCCGGCGCGCCAGCGCCTGGTGCGGGTCACCGAGCCGGTGGTGGCGCAGAGCATGGCGTTCAGGTTCGCCCGGCCGTTCGCCGGGCTCGAGGTGATCGCCAAGGCCGGCAGCGTGGTGGCCACCGACGGCGACAAGGTGTGGAAGACGCCCTACGACGATTGCGTGATGGTGATGCCTTCGACGCAGCACCTCAAGCCGGGCACCACCATGGTCCGCCTCGGCCGCTACGACTGAGGCGCTCGCCGCCTTACTTCGAGCGGTACTTGCCCCAGAGCTCGTCCAGCCGCGCGTAGCGGCCGCAGCCGGTGACGTACCAGCGGTAGCGCGCCGGATTCTTCTTGTAGTAGTCCTGGTGGTACTCCTCGGCGGGCCAGAACTCTGCGGCCGCCTCGATCGGGGTGAGGATCTCGCCCTTGAAAGGCTTGTCCTTCTGCCACCGGGCCTTGGACGATTCGGCGAGGCGCTTCTGCTCGGCGTCGTGGGTGAAGATGGTCGGCCGGTACTGCGAGCCGCCGTCGCAGAACTGGCGGTCAAGGTACGTGGGGTCGTGGTTTACCCAGAAGACCTCGAGCAGCTTCTCGTAGCTCACCTTCTGCGGGTCGTACGTGACCTGCAGGACTTCGGTGTGCCCCGTGCGTCCCGTGGACACCAGGGCGTAGCTCGGTTCCTTGATGTGCCCGCCCATGTAGCCCGACACGGTCGACACCACGCCGGGCACCTTGTCGAAGGCTTCCTCGGTGCACCAGAAGCAGCCCGCGGCGAAGGTCGCCTTGGCGAGGTTCTGGGCTTGCGCCGGCGCGGCGAGCAGCGCGGCAAGAACGAGCAGTAGGGTTCGCATGTGGCTTGGTCGCGCCAGGGCGCCCGTCCTTACTCGACCTTGGCCTGCGCGCGCAGCTCGCGCACCAGGTCCTCGACCTTCTTGCGCACCAGCTGCTGCTGGATCTGCGGGCGCACCTGCGCCAGCGCCGGAAAGTCCACCGTGCGCACGTCGTCGAGCTGGATCACGTGGTAGCCGAAGCGCGTCTGCACCGGCGCGAGGCTGAACTTGCCCTTCTGCAGCGCCACCATGGCGTCGGCGAAGGGCTTCTCCAGCGTCGAGGGCACCTTCCAGTCGAGGTCGCCGCCCAGCTCGCGCGTGCCCTCGTCCTTGGAGGACTTCTTCGCCAACTCGTCGAACTTGCCGCCCTTCTGCAGCTCGGCGATCAGGCGCTTGGCTTCCTCCTCGGTCTCCACCAGGATGTGGCGCGACTTGTACTCGCTGGCGCCGGTCTGCTCGCGCACGCGGTCGTACTCCTTCTTCACCTCGGCGTCGGTGACCGCGTTCTCGCGCAGGTAGTCGCTCAGGTAGGCCCCGACCAGCACCTCCTGGCGCGTGACCTCGAGCTGCGTCTGCACCTCGCGCTTCTTCGCCGTGCCGGCGCGCACCGCCGCCTGCGTCACCAGCTCGCGGTTGATGAGGTCCTCGCGCACCATGGCGCGCGTCTGCTCGTTGTCGGGGGCGCCGCGCTGCATCTGCTGGCGCATCATGTAGTCGAGGCGCGCGCGCGGGATGGCGGTGCCGTTCACCGTGGCGACCGGTCCGGCCGCGGCGGGCTTGGCTGCGGGCTTTGCGTCGGTCTGCTGCGCCAGCGCCGGGAGCGCGAGGCTCGCTGCCGCCGCGAAAGCCAGGAGGGAAAGTTTCATGCCGTGCCTCTCGAAAAAAGGAGAAATAAGGGAGCCCGCCATTATGCGCCCGCGCCGGGCTCGCCCGGGGCGCGCGCCTGGATGGCGAGGGCGTGGATCGGGTGCTGCATGAGCTCGCCGAGCGCCTGGTACACCAGGCGGTGGCGCGCGACGGTGGACTGGCCGGCGAAAGCGCGCGCGACGATGGTGAGCCGCCAGTGCGTGCCGCCGCCGGGACGATAGCCGGCGTGGCCGCGGTGGCGCTCGCTTTCGTCCTCGAGCTCGAGCGACTCGGGCTGCAGCACGGCGAGGCGCGCGCGGATGCTGTCCGCGGTGCTCATTTCTTCGCCTCGGGCTCGTCGATGTACTTGTACAGCACGAGGATCTGCGCCGCGATGAACGCGAACATCAGCCCGGTCAGGCCCCAGAGCTTGAACTGCACCCAGAACGCGAGGCTGAAGTTCTGCGCGATGTAGAGATTGAGGATCCCCATGAACACGAAGAATAGGACCCAGGCGAGGTTGAGGGAGTTCCAGATGCGGTCCGGCGCGGTGAATCCCTTTTCCATCATCAGGCGCACGAGGTTCTTCCTCGCCACGTAGGGCGCGAGCGCCAGCACCGCGGCGAACAGCCAGTACAGCACGGTCGGCTTCCACTTGATGAAGCGCTCGTCCTGCAGAAACAGGGTGAGCCCGCCCAGGATCAGGATCAGCACCGTGGACAGCAGCAGCATGCGCTCGATCCGGCGGTGGCGGAACCAGACGTAGGCCAGCTGCGCGACCGAAGCGGGGATGATCACCGCAGTCGCGATGTAGATGCTGTCGGTCCACATGAACGTGGCGACGAACAGGATCACCGGGAACAGATCGAACAGGAACTTCATGCGCGGCGGCGCATTCTACCAGTGCGCGACCCCGTCGAGCCCCGCGACGCGCGCCCGGCCCACCATCGCCGCGAGCGGCGCGAGCTCGGCGGGCGATTCGCCCACCGCGAGCGCGACGTGCGTGGCGTCCGCGTGCGCCTGGCCGAGCGTGGCGTCGACCGGCCGCCAGCCCGTCGCCTCGAGCCACACTTCGTTCCACGTGTGGTACAGGAACCCGCCGTGCTCGGGCATGTACACGACGCCGTTCACGATGCGCGTCGGCAGCCCGAGCGCGCGCGCCAGCGCCGCGAACAGGTAGGCATGGCCCTGGCACTCGGCGCGCCGCTCGCGCAGCACGTCGCCGGCCGAGAACGCGTCGACCGCCGCCTTCTCGATGTTGGCGTCGATCCAGGCGAGCAGCCGCTCGATCTGCGCCGGCGCGCCCTCGGCGCCGCCGGCCACCGAGCGCGCCAGCTCGACAAAGCGCCGCTCGTTGCTCGGCGCGGCGAGGCTCGGGCGCAGGTAGCGCGCGGCCTGGCTCGCGTCGCCGGCGACGGCGGGCGCGCGCCGGTCGATGCGGCAGTGCAGCTGCGCGCCGTCGCGCGCGCAGCGCTGCCCACTAGCCGCGGGCGCCTCGAGCGTCGCGGGCACGCCCTCCAGGACGATCGACAGCGCCGCGGCGCGGCGCGGTTCCGGCACCGCGGCCGAGCGCAGCAGGCTGAAGGCGAGCAGCGATTCGTCCTTGGCTAGGCTCGCCTCGACCAGGTAGGCGCGCGCCCGCGCCGCGTCCTCCAGCGCCGAGATCATCGCCCCATGGAGCGCGGTCTCGAGCAGCGGCCGCGCCTCGGCGTCGTACCAGGTCTGGGTCTCGAGGCCGAGCAGCGTGGTGCGCACGCGCAGCGCCGCGCCCTCGAACAGCGCGCTGCGCTCATAGGCGAGCGCGCGCAGCTCGGCAGGCTCCAGCGACTGCGATTCGCCGACGAACACCACGGCGCGCGCGGTCTCGCCGACGCGCAAGCCGCGCCGCGCCGGCAGCAGGGCGAGCGCGCTTGTCGGCAGCGCCGCTTCGCGCATCGGCAGGCGCTGCTCGTTGCGCGTTCCGGCGCTCGTCGTGCGCACGACGAGCGTGTCGCCGTCGCGCTCGCCCTCGACCTCGAGGCGGCTGCCGTCCAGCACATACTCGTAGCTGAAGCGCTCGAGCGACAGGTCGCCGCGCACCCGGTCGCGTGCGCGCAGGCTGACCTGCTTGTCGATGCCGAGGAAGCGCAGCCGCAGAGCGGACTCGGACTCGATCTCCCACAGGTCCTGCCCGGGCAGCGCGCGCAGCGCCAGGCGCGCGAAGCCGACCTTCTTGTCCTGGAATACGACCCCGGTCCAGATCTCCTGCCAGGGCCACGCGGCGAGCGCGCGCGGCTCGGGTGTCGGCGGCGGTCCCGCGTCCTGGAACAGGGCGCCGCTGCCGGCGCAGCCTGCGAGCAGGACGAGCGCCAGGGCTGCGGCGTGCCGTTTCATTTCCAGCCGCCGACCGCCTTCTTCGCCGGCTCGTTGAGCGGCCGGATCAGCAGCCCGGTTGCCGATACGCTCACCACGTACTGCGCGCCGTCGGCCATCGGCACGTAGGCCGCGCTGCCGTAGAGCGCATCGGCGAGCGGCATGTAGCTGTGGTACTTCTTCAGCAGCTGCCAGAAGTCCACAGTGCCCTCGGGTGACAGCGCATAGACGCTGCGCGCCGACTTGCGCTCCTGGTCGTTGTCGGCGAAGCGGCCGGAGAGGCGCTCGAAACGGTACACGGTGTCGAAGCCGAGCCACGTGCCCAGGCCGCGCCACTTCAGCACGCGCGCGTCGATCTGCCATTCGTCGCCGCGCAGCTCGAAGCGCTGCGAGGGCTCGCCCGTGCGCACCAGCAGCAGCTCGAAGCGCTGCGGGCCGAGCGCGCGCAGCACGGCGCGCGCCGCCTCCTGCTCGTGCGTGAGCCGGGCGTAGGTATGCAGGCTGGCGGCGAGCATGGCGCCGCCCACGCCGAGCGCCGCCACCACGGCGGCGCCGAACAGGTACACGGCGCCGCTGCGGAACTCCCAGGCGCGCAGGCGGCGCACCGCGGCGGCGGTGAGCAGCAGCGCGAGGATGCCGCCGGTCGCGGCGATCACGACCAGGATCGTTTCCGGGCTCAGGTCGGAGATCCAGGCGGGCATGGGCTAGCGTACCAGGCCGCGCGTGCGGTGCCAGTCGATGATCGCCTCGCGCGGGCCCCCGCGAAAGCGCTTCTCGTGCCGGCCTTTGGGCACCGGCACCCAGTTCGCTTTCGAATCGAGCAGGATGTGCTGGCGCTCCCTGGGCGCAGGCAGGCGCGAGTCGATCGCCGAGGCGAACGGATAGATCCACTCGGGCCAGCGCCTGTCCCACACCCACAAAGCGCTGCCGCAGCGCGGGCAGAAATGGCGCTCGCCGCCGCCGCGCGTCGCGCGGTACACGCGCGTGCGGCCGCGCTTCTTCAGCGTGCGCGCCAGGCCCATGATGTTGATGGCGTAGCCGCCGCCGCCCGCGGTCTTGCGGCAGATCGAGCAGTAGCAGTGCATGTAGGGATAAGGCGTCTCCGATTCCAGGGAGAAGCGCACCGCGCCGCAGTGGCAGGAGCCCTTCAGCTGCATGGGACTAATATACCGGGATCGCGACGGAGGACAACGTGTCACTGGTCACTTTGGTGGAATACGACGCCGCATCCGCGGAGGTGCGCGCGGTGTACGACGACATCATGAAAACGCGCGGCACCGACTGGATCAACAATTTCTGGAAGGCGCTGGCGCACGACCCGGCGCAGCTGCGCCGGGTCTGGCAGAGCGTGAAGCAGGTGATGGCGCCGGGCGCGCTCGATCCCCTGGTGAAGGAAATGGTCTATGTCGCGGTGAGCGCCACCAACGGCTGCGAGTACTGCACCTACTCGCACACCGCGTCGGCGCGCAAGAAGGGCATGAGCGAAGCGATGTTCATGGAGCTGATGGCGGTGGTGGGCCTCGCCAACGAGACCAATCGCCTGGCGAACGGCCTGCGCGTGCCCGTGGACGAGCGCTTCAAGCCCTAGCGCGCGGCCGCGCGCCAGTCCTCGAGCGGGATCAGCCTGCCGTCGGCGCCCGCGACGAGCATGAAATCGCCGCGCGGCGTGGCGTAGAAGGTATTCCAGAGCTTGCCGTCGCTGCGCGCCTCGATCGGCCAGTAGCAGCGGCCCTCGATCTCGCGCGGGGCGTCGAGCGAGAGCACGTACTGCACCGTGGCGGTCTTGCGCGCGGCGAGCTCCCAGAGCTCGGTCTCGGGCAGGTACTTGACCTTGAGCAGCGCCCGGCGCAGCGACGTGCCGTCGCCGGGCACCTCGCAGGCCTGCGCCGCGCACGCTGCGGCGAGCAGGGCTACGAGCGCGGCGGCGCGGACCGGTCCCACAGGTTGGGCAGCACGGCGTTGTGATAGCCGGAGACGAACTCGCGCGGCGCGCCGCTCTCCGGATCGAAAGTGTGACGGCGCACGGCGCCGATGTTGGCGCCGTAGACGTGAATGCTGACGGCGGTCTGGCGCCCCGCGTTGCTGACAACGTGGACGTCGCCGATGCGCGGCGAAACGCGATCGACCTCGCCCGGGCGCACCGGGTGCCTGCCGGAGGGCTTGATGTCAGCTGAATACTCCTCGCACTGCTCCTCGCCGCGCATGACCCCCACCAGCCCCCAGACGGTGTGGTTGTGGATCGGGGTCTTCTGTCCGGGCATCCACACGAAGCTCACCACCGAGAAGCGCTCCAGCGGATCGCAGTGCAGCAGGTACTGGCGATAGCCTTCGGGGGAAGGGCGTGAGAACTCCTCCGGCAGCCAGTCGTCGTGGGTGATGAGCGTGCGCAGCAGCTTCTCGCCTTCGTCCAGCATGCGCGGCTCGTCGGCGCCGTGGCGCTCGGCGAGGCGCGTCAGGTCCTGGATGAAACTCCTGAAGCGCGTGATGTTCGTCATGCCTTAAGCTCCGGGCCCATGTCCGCGATTCTATCGCCGCGCGTCGGCATCCCGCTGCTGATGCTGGTCGCCACGCTGTTCGCCTGCAACCACGTCGCGGCGCGGCTCGCGTTCGACCACGGCGCCAGCGTCGCAGCCGCCGTCGCAGTGCGCTCCGGCATCACGGCGCTG
>JBFFZT010000016.1:0-10831 GCA_041568535.1 Burkholderiales bacterium
CATCGCGAGCACGGTGCTCGGCGCCTACGTGGCGAATACCGCGATCCTCGTCGCGCTGGTGGCCTGCGGCGTGCTCTCGATCGGCGTGCTCTCGGCCTGGCTCATCGCGAGCTACCGTTTCCCGGGGGCGCGCGTGCTGGAGTGGGCGCTGGTGCTGCCGCTCGCGATGCCGGCCTACGTGATGGCCTACGCGTACACCGACTGGCTGCAGTTCACCGGGCCGGTGCAATCCGGCCTGCGAGACCTTACCGGCTGGGGCGCGCGCGACTACTGGTTTCCCGAGATCCGTTCGCTCGGCGGCGCGGCGGTGGTGCTCGCGCTCGCGCTCTACCCCTACGTGTACCTCATCGCGCGCACCGCGTTCCGCGAGCTGCCGCGCAGCAGCCTGGAGGCCGGGCGGCTCGCCGGGCTCTCGGCCTGGGGCAGCTTCTTCGGCGTGGCGCTGCCGCTGGCGCGGCCGGCGATCGCGGCCGGCACCACGCTCGCGCTGATGGAGACGCTGGCCGATTTCGGCACCGTGTCCTATTTCGCCCTGGAAGTGTTCACCACCGGCATCTTCAAGGCCTGGCTGGGCATGGGGGATCGCGTTGCCGCGGCGCAGCTCTCCAGCTGCCTGCTCGGCTTCGTCGTGCTCGTGCTGGCGCTCGAGCGCGCCTCGCGCGGTCGCGCGGCATTCCACGCGGCCGCGCCCGCCAAGCCGGTGCCGCCGCAGCGCCTGCGCGGCGCGCCGGCGGCCCTCGCCACGCTCGCCTGCGCGCTGCCGGTGGTGCTCGGCTTCCTCGTTCCCGCCGCGATCCTGCTGCAGCTCGCCGCGGCTGACCCGGACGCGCGCTGGGGTGCACGCCTCGCCGGGCTGGTGCTGAACAGCTTCACGCTCTCGGGCGTGACGGCGCTCGGCGCCGTGGTGCTCGCGCTGGTGATGGCCTATGCCGCGCGGCTCTCGCGCAGCCGCGTGGCGCAGGCGGCGAACCGCGTCGCTGGGCTCGGCTACGCCATGCCCGGCGCGGTGATCGCCATCGGCGTGCTGGTGCCGCTCGCGCAGCTGGACAACTGGCTCGCGGGCCAGGTGGAGCGCCTGACCGGCGCACCGAGCGGGCTGCTGCTCACCGGCACCATCGCGGCGCTGGTCTATGCGTGCCTTGTGCGCTTTCTCGCCGTCGCGCTGCAGACCACCGAAGCGGGCCTCGCGCGCATCACGCCGAGCATGGAGGATGCGGCGCGCAGCCTCGGCGCCTCGCCGGCGGCGACGCTGGCGCGGGTGCACGCGCCGCTCGTCGCGCGCAGCCTCGCCACCGCGGCGCTGCTCGTATTCGTCGACGTGATGAAGGAGCTGCCCGCGACCTTCGCGCTGCGGCCGTTCGACTTCGACACGCTGGCGGTCGAGGCCTATCACCTGGCGAAGGACGAGCGCCTGGCGGAAGCTGCGGTGCCCTCGCTGGTGATCGTGGCGGTCGGCCTGGTGCCGCTGGTCGCGCTGACGCGGCGCTACTTCCAGGCCACGCGGTCGTAGAGCTTCTGCGACTCGGGCTGGTTGCGCCCGAGCACGGCGACGTTCAGCGGGTCGTACTTGAACGCGCCGAGGGCGGCGAGCACCGGGTTGTTCACGCGCACGCTCGCGACCACCGGCCATTCGTTGTTGCCGTCGGAGAAATAGCGCTGCGCGTCGTCGCTTGCCAGGTACTCCAGGAACTTCACCGCCGCGTCGCGGTGCGGCGCGTGCTTCAGCACGCCCGCGCCGGAGATGTTGACGTGCGTGCCGCGGCCCGCCTGGTCGGGAAACACGATGCCGACTTTCTCCGCGACCGCGCGCTCGTCGGCCTTCGCCGAGCCGGCGAGGCGCGCGTAGTAGTAGTGGTTGGCGATCGCCACGTCGCACTCGCCCGCGGCCACGCCCTTGATCTGGTCGGTGTCGCCGCCCTTCGGGTCGCGCGCCAGGTTGGCGCGCACCGCGCGCGCCCAGCCCTCGGCCTGCGCCGCGCCCAGGTGCTCGATGAGCGCGCCCATCAGCGAGAGGTTGTAGATGTTCGAGGAGGAGCGCACGCAGATGCGCCCCTTCCATTTTGGCTCGGCGAGCGCGGCGTAGGTCGCCACCTCGGCCGGCTGCACGCGCGCCTTGTGGTAGGCGATGACGCGCGCGCGCATCGAGAAGCCGAACCAGTGGCCGCCGGGCTCGCGGAAGCTCGCCGGGACGCGCCGCTCGAGCAGCGCCGAGCGCACCGGCTGGAATAGCCCGAGCTGCTCGGCGCGCCACAGGCGGCCGGCGTCCACGGTGATCAGCACGTCCGCGGGGCTGCGCGCGCCTTCGTTGCGGATGCGCTCGATCAGCGCGTCCTCGCCCGCCTCGATGCGGTTCACGCGGATGCCGGTCTGGCGCGTGAACGCCTCGTAGAGCGCCTCGTCGCTCTGGTAGTGGCGGGACGAGTACAGGTTCAGCACCTTGTCTTCAGCGAGGGCGGGGGCGGACAGGGCCAGGGCCGAAGCAAGGATAAATACTTTAAGAACAGACATTTGCGCCTTTCGTGGGGGGTTCAGGCGCAAATGATAGTGACTCTCATCAAGAGAGTCAACACAAATGAGAACTATTCTTGAGAACTACAGCTGCGTTGGCCGGATGCGCCGCGCGCCGTCGAAGCGCCGCATCCAGTAGGCGCCGTCGATCGGCTCGACGCGCACCTGCGCGCCGGTCTTGGGCGCGTGCACGAAGCGCCCGTCGCCGAGGTAGATGCCGACGTGCGAGAAGGGCCGGTTGAGTGTGTTGTAGAACACGAGGTCCCCCGCGCGCAGTTCCGATAGACTGACACGCACCCCGAACTCGCTCTGCGCGCGGGCGTTGTGCGGCAGCTCGATGCCGTAGGCCTCGCGGAACACATGCGCCACCAGGCCGCTGCAATCGAAGCCCGAGCCGTGCGACCCGCCGCCCCAGCGGTAGTCCACCCCCAGGGCGAGCAGCGTCTGCAGCAGCGCCTCGGCGCGCTCTTCGCTCATCGGGCCGGTGTCGACAGGCGGGCGCTGCGACGGCACGCCTGCGCAACCAACCGCACCTGCTAATACCATTAAATACAGATATTTACGTAGCATACCTCAAGTAATCTAGTCTATCCTCGAAATGAAAGCAACCACTTACCTTTCGCTGCTCTTCTGCTGCTGCGCTGCCTGGGCGCAGGCGAGCCTCGAGGTGATCGACCTGCGCCACACCACCGCCGAGCAGGTGCTGCCCGCGCTGCGGCCGCTGCTCGAGCCCGGTGGCGTGCTGACCGGGCAGCGCAACCAGCTCATCGTGCGCACCAGCCCCGCGAACCTCGCCGAGCTGCGCCGCGCCCTGGAGACGCTCGATGCGCCCGCGCGCCGGCTGGTGATCGCGGTGCGCTTCGCGGGCGAGGCGGACATCCGGCGCACGGAGATCGGGGTCGGCGCCCGGGTCACCGAGCGCGGCACCCGGCTCGAAGCGCGCGCCTCGGAGTCGCGCAGCGCCGGCGCCGAGCGCGTGGACCAGCGCATCCAGGTGCTGGAAGGGCGCCGCGCGCACATCGCCACCGGCGCGAGCCGGCCGCTGCAGCTGCGCGACGGCACGCTGATCCAGGACATCGCCACCGGGTTCGACGTCATCCCGCGCCTGGCCGGCGACAACGTGCTGCTGGAGATCGCGCCGCAACGTCAAGTCGCGGGCACAGCGGGGCCCGGTAGCGTGCAGATGCAGCGCGCCGCCAGCACGATCCGCGCCCGCCTCGGCGAATGGGTCGAGCTCGCCGGCGTCGAGGATGCCGGGACGAGCCGGCGCATCTGGGTGAAGGTGGACGAGGTCCGTCCCTGAGCACGGCGGCGGCGCGCGCGCTGGAGCGGCTGTTCGCCGAAGGCGGGCCGCTCGCGGCGCAGATCCCGGGCTACCGCGCGCGGCCGCAGCAGCTCGAGCTCGCGCGCGCCATCCTCGAGGCGATCGAGCGCGACGCGCCCTTCATCGCCGAGGCCGGCACCGGCACCGGCAAGACGCTCGCCTACCTGGTGCCCGCGCTCGTCGCCGGCGGCAAGGTGATCGTGTCGACCGGCACCAAGACGCTGCAGGACCAGCTGCACGAGCGCGACCTGCCGGCGGTGAGAAAGGCGCTCGCCTCCGGCGCGGTCACCGCGCTGCTCAAGGGCCGCGCCAACTACGTCTGCCTGCACCGCCTGGAGCGCGCGACGCTCGAGGCGCGCCTCGGCAGCCGCGAGGAGGCGGCGCAGCTGCGCCTGATCGAGCGCTTCGCGGCGCGCAGCGCGAGCGGCGATCGCGCCGAGCTGCCCGACGTGGCCGAGGACGCGCCGGTGTGGCTGCACGCCACCTCGACGCGCGAGAACTGCCTGGGCCAGGAGTGCCCGCGCTACCAGGATTGCTTCGTGATGAAGGCGCGCCGCGCGGCGCTCGCCGCCGACGTGGTGGTGGTCAACCACCACCTGTTCTTCGCCGACGTGGTGCTGCGCGACGAAGGCGTCGCCGAGCTGCTGCCCGCGTGCAACACCATCATCCTCGACGAAGCGCACCAGCTGCCGGACACGGCGCGCCTGTTCTTCGGCGAGATCCTGTCCAGCGGACGCCTCGTCGAGCTTGCGCGCGACGCGCGCCTCGAGCTCGCTGCCGCGGGCGGCGCTTCCCCCGAGCTCGAGCGCCTGGCCGCGCGCCTCGAGAAGGCGGCGCGCGACCTGCGGCTCGCGTTTGCCGGCGAGCCCGCGCGCATGGCGTGGTCGCAGGCCGCCGTGCGGCCGGCGTTCGCCGGCGCGCTCGCCGAGCTCGGCGCGGCGCTCGCCGCGCTCGCCGCGCCGCTCGAGGCGCAGGCCGAGCGAAGCGAGGGCCTGAAATCCTGCGCGCAGCGCGCCGCGGGGGCGCGCGGGCTCCTCGCGCGCCTGGCGGGCGAGCCCGACGCGCGATGGGTGCGCTGGCTGGAGGTGTTCGCCCACGCCGTGCAGCTGTACCTCACGCCGCTCTCCTGCGCGGCGCTGTTCCAGCGCCAGCTCGACGAGGCGCCGCGCGCGTGGATCTTCACCTCGGCGACGCTCGCGGTAGGCGGCGACTTCTCGCACTACCAGCGCGAGATGGGGCTGGAGGCGGCGGCCGCGCGCAGCTGGCCGAGCCCGTACGATTTCGCGCGCCAGGCGCTGCTTTACGTGCCGCCGGCGCTGCCCGCCGACCCGAACGACCCGGGCTTCACCGAGGCGGTGGTAAACGCCGCGCTGCCGGTGATCGAGGCGAGCCGCGGGCGCGCGTTTCTGCTGTTCACCACGCTGCGCGCGCTGCGCCGCGCGCACGAGCTGCTGCGCGAGAAGCTGCCGTACCCGCTCCTCGTGCAGGGCACGGGCTCGCGCAGCGAGCTGCTGGCGCGCTTCCGGCGCCTGGGCAACGCAGTGCTGCTGGGCAGCGCGTCGTTTCGCGAGGGCGTGGACGTGCGCGGCGAGGCGCTCTCGGTGGTGGTGATCGACAAGCTGCCGTTCGCGCCGCCCGACGACCCGGTGCTCGCGGCGAGGATCGAGGCGCTGCGCGCCGCCGGCGGCAACCCGTTCACCGAGTTCCAGCTGCCGCAGGCGATCCTGCAGCTCAAGCAGGGCGCCGGGCGCCTGATCCGCGACGAGACCGACCGCGGCGTGCTCATGCTGTGCGACCCGCGCCTGTACTCGCGCCCCTACGGGCGCCTGGTGCGCGAAAGCCTGCCGCCGATGAAACCGACGCGCGATCTCGCGGAAGTGCGCGCGTTTCTGGCTAGAATCGACGCATGAAAATACTCATCACCGGCGGCGGCGGTTTCCTCGGCTTCAGGCTGGCGAAGGCGCTGCTCGCGCGCGGCACCCTCGGCGGCAAGCCGATTTCCTCTCTCACCCTGCTCGACGGCGCGTTTCCGCCGGCGGCGGCCACCGAGCCGCGGCTGAAGGCCGTGACCGGCGATGTCTCCGACCCGAAGGTGATCGCGTCCGTGTGCCCGCCGGATACCGACGCGGTCTTTCACCTCGCCGCGGTGGTGAGCGGCGCGGCCGAGGCCGATTTCGACCTCGGCATGCGCGTGAACCTGCAGGGCACCGAGCTGCTGCTGGCGCAGATGCGCAAGTGTGCCAAGCCGCCGCGCCTGGTGTACACCAGCTCGGTCGCGGCCTTCGGCGGCGCGCTGCCCGCGGTGCTGGATGATGCGACCCTCGCCAACCCGCAGACCTCGTACGGCACGCAGAAGGTGATCGGCGAGTACCTGGTGAGCGACTATTCGAGGAAGGGCTTTCTTGACGGGCGCTCGCTGCGCCTGCCGACGATCGTGGTGCGCGCGGGCAAGCCGAACGCGGCCGCCTCGTCGTTCGCGAGCGGCATCCTGCGCGAGCCGCTGAACGGCACGCCTTCCGAATGCCCGGTGGCGCCCGAGACCGGCGTGTGGATGCTCTCGCCGGGCAAGGTGGTGGACGCCTTCATCCACGCCTGGGAGCTGCCGGCCGAGGCCTGGGGCACGCAGCGCTGGCTGAACCTGCCCGGCATCACGGCGAGCGTCGCGCAGATGCTGGAAGCGCTGAAGAAAGTGGCGGGCGCGAAGGTCGCGGGGCTGGTGTCCTACAAGCCCGACGCGCGCATCCAGGCGATCGTGAAGACCTGGCCGGTGAACTTCAGGACGCCGCGCGCCAACGAGATGGGCTTCAAGGCGGACAAGGACGTCGAATCGATCATCCGCGCCTACGTCGCGGACGAGAACATCAAAGTCTGATTACCAGTCCGGGTCCCAGATCTTCCACCACGAGACTTCGCGCTTCACCGGCCCCTTGAGGTGCGGGCTGTCGGGGAAGTTGTGGCGCAGGACGCGCTCGGCGTCGGCGCGCAGGTCCTCCACGCCCAGCGCCGCGTAGGCGCGAATCAGGATGCCGAGCGCTTCCTCGACCGCCGGCGCCTGCGGGTAGTTCGCCACCGCGGTCTGCGCGCGGTTGGCGGCGGCGAGGTAGGCGCCGCGCTTCATGTAGTAGCTTGCCACGTGCACCTCGTGCCCGGCGAGCATGTTCACCAGGTAGCGCATGCGCGCCGCCGAGTCCTCGGCGTACTTCGAGTCCGGAAAGCGCGTCACCACCTCGCGGAACGCGGCGAACGCCTCGCGCGCCGCCTTCGGGTCGCGCTCGGCGAGGTTCGGGTCGGACAGGAAGGCGAGCAGTCCCTGGTCGACGGTGAAGTTGATCAGCCCCTTCAGGTAGTAGGCGTAGTCGAGCGCCTCGTGGTTCGGGTAGAGCTTGATGAAGCGGTCGGCGGCGGCGATGGCCGCGGCGCGCTCCTCGTACTTCCAGTGAACCCAGGCGACGTCGAGCTGCGCCTGCTGCGCGTAGCGTCCGTACGGAAAGCGCGCCTCGAGCTTCTGCAGGTACTTGATGGCCTTCGCCCAGTCGCGCTGCTGCATCGCGTCGCGCGCCTCGCCGTACAGGCGCTCGACGCTCCAGCCCGCCGTCTCGTCGGGCGCGACCTGCGGGCCGCCGCATCCGGCCAGCAGCAGCGCGAGGGCGGCGGCCAGAGCCAGTACACTTGATCGCATGGGGCGCGATTATACGGACGCGGAAGACAACACAGACTGGGACGCGAGCTTCGTCGCGCCGATGAGCGCCGAGGCGCCGCGCGCCCTGGCCGGGCTGCGCCTGGACCAGGCGCTGGCGCGCATGTTCCCGCAGTACTCGCGGAGCCGCCTGCAGGCCTGGCTGGCCTCGGGCCACATCACGGTCGACGGCGCGCGCGCCGCGGCGCGCACGCTGGTGCGCGGCGGCGAGCGCGTGGCGCTCGCGCCGCCCGCCTCGCCGAGCGCTGCGCCGCGCGCGCAGCGCATGCCGCTCAAGGTGGTGCACGAAGACGACGCCCTGGTGGTCATCGACAAGCCCGCCGGCCTGGTGGTGCATCCGGGCGCCGGGCAGCCCGACCGCACGTTGATGAATGCGCTCCTCGCGCACGCGCCGCAGCTCGCCGGGGTGCCGCGCGCGGGCATCGTGCACCGTCTCGACAAGGACACCACCGGCCTCATCGTGGTGGCGAAGACGCTCGAGGCGCAGACCAGCCTCGTGCGTCAGCTCGGCGAGCGCAGCATGCGCCGCGTCTATCTGGCCGTGGTGCAGGGCGACCCGCCGGCGAGCGGCGTCATCGACGCGCCGGTCGGGCGCGATGCGCGCGCGCGCACCCGCATGACGGTCACGCGCCGCGGCAAGGACGCGGTGACGCGCTACCGCGTGCTCGAGCGCTACGGGCGCGCGGCGCTGGTCGAGTGCCGGCTGGAAACCGGGCGCACGCACCAGATCCGCGTGCATTTCCAGCACATCCGCCACCCGATCATCGGCGAGGCGACCTACCGCCGCGGCACGCGCCACGGCATCGGCTTCACGCGCCAGGCGCTGCACGCGGTCGAGCTGTCGCTCACCCATCCGACGAGCGGCAAGGCGATGACCTGGCGCGCCGAGCCGCCCGCCGACTTCCGCAGCCTGCTCAAGCGCCTGCGCCATGATCCGCCCTGACTGGCCGGCGCCGCCGGGCGTGCGCGCGCTGGTCACCACGCGCGGCGAAGCCGACCCGGCGCTGCCCGCGCCGCCGGCGTGGCTGAAGCAGGTGCACGGCACGCGCGTCGTCGATGCGGCCGCGGCGTGCGACCGGCCGCAGGCCGACGCTGCGGTGGCGCGAGCCCCGGGCGTGGTGTGCGCGGTGCAGGCCGCCGATTGCATGCCGGTGCTCTTCGCGGACGACGCCGGGAGCGTGGTTGGGGCCGCGCATGCCGGCTGGCGCGGCCTGGCCGCCGGCGTCATCGAGGCCACCGTGGCGGCAATGCGGGTCCCGCCCGAAAGGCTGCTGGCCTGGCTGGGTCCCGCCATCGGTCCCGCGCACTACGAGGTGGACGCCGTGGTGCGCGACGCGTTCCTCGCGCGCGATGCCGCGGCGGAGCGCGCGTTCGTACCGAACCGCCCCGGCCACTGGCTGCTCGACCTGTACGCGGTGGCGCGCCGGCGCCTCGTGGCCGCCGGCGTGACGCGCGTGCATGGCGGCGGCTTCTGCACCTACAGCGACCCCGCGCGCTTCCCCTCGTGGCGGCGGGATCGCACGCGCGAGCGCATCGCCGCGTTCGTGTGGCTAGAATCGCGCTCCCCATGACCCTGACCTGGATCGTGCTGGCGTGCCTTGCGGGCGGCGTGCTGTCGGTCGGCGCCGCCGCGGTCGCGCTGGTGCTGCGCGCGACCTGGGTGCCGATGCTGGTGTCCTTCGCCATCGGCACGCTGCTCGGCGCGGCGTTCCTCGAGGTGCTGCCGCACGCTTTCGAGTCCGGCGCGCCGCAGGAAGTGGCGAGCGCGATCCTCGGCGGCATCCTCGGCTTCTTCCTCCTGGAAAAGCTCCTGTTGTGGCGCCATTCGCACGAGCACGGCGAGGGCGCCGCGCCCACGCACCATCACGAGCACGCGCGCGCCGGCGCGCTCATCGTGGTGGGCGACACGATCCACAATTTCGTCGACGGCGTGCTGATCGCCGCGGCCTTCCTGCAGAGCCCGGAGCTCGGCGTGGTCACCGCGGTGGCGATCGTCGCGCACGAGATCCCGCAGGAAGTCGGCGACTTCCTCGTGCTGCTGCACTCCGGCTATTCCAGGTCGAAGGCCTTCGTGCTCAACATCGTGTCCTCGATGGGCAGCCTGGTGGGCGGCGTGCTCGGCTACTTCGCGCTGCAGGGGGTACACGACTGGGAGACGATCCTGCTCGGCGTGGTGGCGGCGAGCATGATCTACGTCGCGGTCGCCGACCTGATCCCGGGGCTGCACAAGCGCCCGGAGCTGCGCGACACGGCCCAGCAGGGCCTGCTCATCGCCGCGGGCGTGGGGGTGATCGCGCTGGTCGGATAAGGGTTTGACCGGGGGTATTTGTGCGGCGCAAAATACCCCCCTTGCGCCCCTCTCAATCACAGTCCGCAGCGGCCTTCCTTGCCGCCATCGCCCAGTCGGGCAATGACGCGGCCCGCAACTGGCTGCGCCTCGCCTCCGGGGCGGGCGCCGCGGGCGCGCCGGCCGGCGATCTGGCGCGGCTCGCCGCCGACGGCGAGCGCGCCGGCGCGCTGCAGTCCGAGTACGTGGAAAAGCAGCGCAAGCTCTGGCAGGCGCTCGCCGCCGGGATGAAAGAGGCGGGCGTGCGCGCGGCGCCCGGCGACCGGCGCTTCGCGGCGAAGGAGTGGCGCGAGGATCCCTACTTCAGCTACCTGCAGCAGTCCTACCTCCTCGCCGCCGAGTACATGGAGCGGCTGGTGGAGACGAGCGCGCTCGAGGGCCAGGCGAAGGAGCGGCTGCGCTTCAGCGTGCGCCAGTGGGTGGACGCGGTGAGCCCCGCGAATTTCGCCGCCACCAACCCCGAGGTGCTGCGCCTGGCGCAGGAGACGCGCGGCGAGAGCCTGACGCGCGGCCTCGCGCACCTCATCGCCGACGCGGGGCGCGGGCGCATCGGCCAGACCGACGAGTCGGCGTTCGAGGTCGGCCGCAACCTCGCGGTGACGCCGGGCACGGTGATCCACGAGAACGACCTGATGCAGCTCATCCAGTACGCGCCGCTGACCGCCGAAGTGGCGAAGCGCCCGCTGGTGATGATCCCGCCCTGCATCAACAAGTACTACATCCTCGACCTGCAGCCCGAGAACTCCTTCGTGCGCTACGCGGTGGGCGAGGGCCACACGGTGTTCATGGTGTCCTGGCGCAACGTCGGCCCCGAGCAGGGCGGCTACGGCTGGGACGACTACCTGGAGATGGGCGTGCTCGAGGCGCTGCGCGTCGCGCGCACCATCACCAAGGCCGATCGCGTGAACGCGCTGGGTTTCTGCGTCGGCGGCACGCTGCTGGGCGCCGCGCTCGC
>JBFFZT010000017.1:0-10764 GCA_041568535.1 Burkholderiales bacterium
CCTCGTACTGCGCGAAGCGATACTCGACCGCGCTCGCGCCGATGAACTTCTTGCGCGGGCGCTTCTGGTAGGCGTCCAGATTGCGGCTGATCTCGGCCTGCAGGCGCATGGCGATGAGCGAAAGATCCTCGAGGTCGCGCCCGCCCGGGCGCAGCGCGGTTTCGTCGGCGGGCGCATGACGCTCGCCGGACGCGGGGACGCTCGGCGCCGGCTGGCGCGACTGCGCGAGGAGCTTGCGCTGCTGCACCTCGAGCTCGCGCACGCGCCGCTCGGCCTTTGCCAGGTCGCGCCCCGGCACGCGCGGGTCGATCACCGGCAGGGGCGATTGCGCGCGCCGTGCCTGGTCGGTGTCGCCGCCGCCGTCGAGGTTCGCCTGCGCCAGGGCGTCGTTGCGCGCCGGGCGCTGCTGCGTGCGCGCGTTGACCAGGATCACGTCGAGCGGCTGCGCGGCGCTCTTCCAGCGCAGCTCCGAGGGAAACTTGAAGTGCGTCGACAGCAGGACCGCGTGCAGCAGGAGCGACGCCGCCACCGACGCGTACAGGACGCGCGACCGCTGGTCGAGCCCGGACCAGAATTCGGCCGCGCCCGGAATGCTCGTCGCTACGGCTCCCTGCAATGGCACCTCGAGGCGATAAACCGCCGCCATTCTAGGGCTTTAGCGCTCTTCCCGCTCGTCGGCGTCCGCTGGCACGCCGCTGCCCGGCGGCAGTGTCTCGCGGTAGACGCAGGTCACCGTGCGCTCGAGCAGGTCGACGGACTCGACCGCAACGCGCACCCGGGTGCCGGCGGCGAGCGCCGGCAGCGAGGGCACGCGGGCGGCAAGCGGCAGCGCTTCGAAGCGCACCAGATTCTCGCGCACGACTACGGCGCTCGCCTCGGCAACCGCCTCCTGCAGCAGCCAGCGCAGACACCAGTAGTTCTCCATGATGCGCTGGTACTCGTCGTAGCGCGCATGCGTCACCTCGAAGGCGCGCAGCGCTGCGAGCAGCACTTCGGAGCTGCGCGCGAACGGCGGCTTCTTGGCGCTGAGCGCGGCGACCAGCTGCCACTGATTGACCAGGTCGACATAGCGGCGCAGCGGCGAGCTCATCCAGGCATAGCACGCGAGCCCCAGGCCCTCGTGCGCCTCGGCGTGCACGCTCATCCTCACCTTGCCCGAGGACTGCACGCGGTACAGCGCCGCCACGTCGCGCTCGGCGAGCAGCTCGCCCCAGCTCGCGTTGGCGAGGATCATGAGCTCCGAGACCAGCTTGTCGAGCGGCGCGCCGCGCCGGCGCGGCTCGATCGTCACGCGCCCGTCCGCGACGCGATAGCTGTAGTCGAGCACCGCCGCGTTGACGCTGGGCTTGCCGCGACGGCGCTCCAGCGCCTCGGCGAAGCGCCACAGGGTGCGCAGCTCCGCCTCGTGCGGCAGGCCGGCCTCGGTGCCCGCTTCGAAGGCGGCGTCGAGGGCGGCGAGCGCGCCATGGCGCAGATTGGCGGCCACGCGCACGCGCTCCAGGCGCGAATGGTGGCCGCGCACCGCGAGGTCCGCGGCCGACACGTTCACGTACAGCGACACCGTGGCGCGCTCCGCACCGGCGTCGAGCGAGTAGCGCGCGATCACGTCCTCGGGGAGCATGGTGAACTTGACCCCCGGCATGTAGGCGGTCGACAGGCGCTCGCGCGCCAGCGCGTCGAGCGCGGACCCCGGCGCGATGCCAAGGGCCGGCGCCGCGATGTGGATGCCCACGCGCCATTCGTCGTCCGAGACGCGGGTGAGCGAAAACGCGTCGTCGATCTCCGTGGTGGCGGCGTCGTCCAGGCTGAACGCCTGCACCGCCGCGAGCGGCAGCTCCGCCGGCGGCGCGGGCACCTCGTGCGGCGGGAATGCGGTGCCGCGCGGGTAGAACTCGAACAGGAACCGGTTCAGGTGGTAGGCGTGGGTGTCGGCGATGAGCCCGCAGCGCTCGAACAGGCGCGCGCCGGTCAGCCCGCTCGCCTGGCAGGCCTGCTCGAGCGCCTTGGTCTCGGGCTTGTTGCGGTCCGGGGCGTACAGCAGCTCGTCGCGCAGGCGCTCGATCTCGGGCGGACATTCGAAGCGCGCGAGGCTCTGCGCCCAGGCGGCGATCTGCGCCTGCGCGCGCTTCTTCTTCTCCGCCGAGGCGAGCGCGAGCTTCAGCGTCTCCGCCGGCGCGGCCTGGAAGCGGCCGCGGCCGCGGCGATGGAAGTACATCGGCGCGGCCTGCAGCTTGAACAGCACGCCGGCGGCCTCCACCGGGCTTGGTTCGCGTCCGACGTAGTCGCGCGCCAGCGCCTCGAAGCCGAATTCGTCGGCGCCGCAGCACTGCCAGAGAAAATCGGTGTCCAGGCCGTCGGCGTAGCGCGCCGCCTGCTCGAGCAGCTCAGCGCCGCCCGGGCGCTCGAAGCGCATCAGCACCACCCCCGCTTTCACCTTGCTGCGCCGGCCGTGCGGGCTCTCCACCTGGAACGAGGCCGGGGCCTGCGCGAGCACGCTCCCGACCTTGAAATCGCCGTCCTCTTCGTAGAGCACCTGCATCTCACAACCCCGCGAACGCGAGGATACGCGGCAGGTGCTGCGGAAAACTGCGCAGGCTGTGATCGCCGCCCTCGATCACCAGCTGCTCGGCGCCCGCGTAGCGCGCCAGCGCGCGGCGGTAGTCGAGGACCTCGTCGCCGGTCTCGACGATCAGCAGGTAGCGCGAAGGCGTCAGGCGCGGCACCCACAGCGCCTGCCACTCGCGCAAGTGCGCTTCGGTGAGCTGATAAGGCGCGCCGGTATGCAGGTTCTTCTGCTCGCCCAGGTAGGCGCGCAGGCCAAGGTGGGGCTCGATCGCCGGGTTGACGAGCACCGCGCGCGCATCGTGCTTCTCCGCGAGATACGTCGCGTAGTAGCCGCCCAGCGAGGAGCCGACAAAGCAAAAGCGCGCGCCCGGATGGCGCGCCATCAGCGCCTCGATCGCCGCCACGGCCTCGGCGGCGAGCGGCGGCAGCGCCGGGCAGTCGCAGCGCCCGGCAAGGCCGCGCTCGGCCATGAAGCGGGCAAGCACCTGCGCCTTGTGCGACTGCGGCGAGGAATTGAAGCCGTGCAGGTAGACGATCATGCCGCGACCTGCGCGCCGAGGGCGGCGAGCAGCTTGCCGTGCACGCCGCCGAAGCCGCCGTTGGACATCACCAGGACGTGGTCGCCGGGGCGCGCCTCTGCCGCGACCGCCGCGACCAGGGCGTCGAGCTGCGTGAAGCTGCGCGCGCGCTCGCCCAGCGGCGCGAGCGCCGCCGCTGCGTCCCAGCCCAGGTCCGCCGCGTACAGGAAGGCGCGGTCGGCGCCCGCCAGGCTCGCGGCAAGGCGATCCTTCATCACGCCCAGCTTCATGGTATTGGAGCGCGGCTCGAGCACGGCCAGGATCCGGGCGGGGCCGACCCGCGATCGCAGTCCTTCGAGGGTCGCGCCGATCGCCGTCGGATGATGCGCGAAATCGTCGTACAGGGAAACGCCGCGCACCGTGCCGCGCAGCTCGAGGCGCCTGCGCACCCCGGCGTAGCTTGCCAGCGCCTCGATCGCCGCCCCCGCCTCCACCCCGGCGTGGCGCGCCGCGGCGATTGCCGCCAGCGCGTTCATCCGGCTGTGCTCCCCCGCCTGCGACCAGCGCACCCGTCCCACGGCCTTGCCCTGCCACCGCACCTCGAAGCTCTGGTCGGCTGTCGGCGCAACGGCCTCCCAGCCGCCCGCCACCCCGAAGCGCTCGACGGGCGTCCAGCACCCCTGGGCGAGCACTCGCTCCAGGACCTCGTCCCGGCCATTGGCGACAATCAGTCCCGACTTCGGCAAGATCCTCACAAAATGGTGAAATTGGCGCTCAATCGATGCAAGATCGGGGAAGATGTCGGCGTGGTCGAACTCGAGATTGTTCAAGATGGCGGTCCTGGCCGGGTAGTGCACGAACTTGGACCGCTTGTCGAAGAACGCGGTGTCGTACTCGTCGGCCTCGATGACGAACAACTCCGACTCGCCCAGCCGCGCGCTGACACCGAAGTTGGCAGGCAGGCCGCCGATGAGAAAGCCGGGCTTGCGCCCGGCGCGCTCGAGGATCCAGGCGAGCATCGAGGCGGTGCCCGTCTTGCCGTGGGTCCCCGCCACCGCCAGGACGTGGCGTCCGGGCAGCACGTGCCCGGCGAGCCACTGCGGCCCGGAGACGTAGCGCTGGCCGGCGTCGAGGATCGCCTCCATCAGCGGATTGCCGCGCGTGACCACGTTGCCGACGACCCAAAGGTCGGGCGCCCGGGCCATCTGCTCGGCACCATAGCCTTCGGTGAGCTCGATGCCGAGCGCGGCGAGCTGCTCGCTCATCGGCGGGTACACGTTCGCGTCGCAGCCGGTGACGCGCAGGCCGGCCTGCCGCGCGAGCGCCGCGAGGCCGCCCATGAACGTGCCGCAGATGCCCAGGATGTGCAGGTGTGCGGCCATGGCGGTCCGGAAAGGGCGGCGATTGTACGCGATGGCCACGGGGGGTGTTGCGCTATGATCGGCCGGCTATGAGCCGCTCGAACTCGCGGCAGAACGGCATGCGCGCACGCATTGCCGCTGCGGCCGCCCGGCTGATGGCCGAGGACGGCATCGACGACTTCGCGCTCGCCAAGCGCAAGGCCGCGCGCCAGCTCGGCGCGCCCGCCACCGAGGCGCTGCCCGCCAACCACGAGATCGAGACCGAGCTGCGCGCCTACCGGGAGCTCTATCAGGCCGAAGAGCACCCCGAGCTGATCGCCGAGCTGCGCCGCGTCACCCTGGACGCGATGCGCGCGCTCGAGCGCTTCAGCCCGTACCTCACCGGGCCGGTGCTCACCGGCCTCGCCGGCCCATACGCCGAGATCGAGCTGCAGCTGTTTCCGGAGAGCGCCAAGGAGGTGGAGCTGTTTCTGCTCGAGCGCAACCTCGCCTTCGACACCGCCGAAGGCAGGCGCTTCGCCGGCGACCGCGCGCGCGCGGTCAGTGTGTTCAAGCTCGACTGGCAGGGCGCGCCGCTCAAGCTGCAGGTTTTCGACCCGCGGGACGAGCGCCTGGCGTTGAAGACGTCACAGGCGGGACGCGTCGCCGAGCGCGCGGGCATCAGCGAAGTGGGCCAACTTGTGGCGAAATCCGGGTGAAAAGCATCGAACAGCTCCGAATTACCGCCTAACGTACGCTTTCGTTTGACAAGTGGCCCGGCCGGCCTATACTGCGCCCCCCGGGACTCACATCGCGCTCCGGGAAATTTCGGCTATATTGCGGCTTCTTCGGGGAAAAATGGCCAAGTCCAGCAATTCGCGCTCCGTGCTGCTTCTGAACGGGCCCAACCTCAATTTGCTGGGCACGCGAGAGCCGCACCTCTACGGTCGCGACACACTGCCGCAGATCGAGCGGCGCCTGGCGGCGCGCGCGAAGGCGGCCGGCGTCAAGTTCGCCTGCCTGCAGACCAATCACGAGGGCGAGGCGGTCGACCGCGTGCAGCAGGCGCAGCGCGACCGGGTCGGCTTCATCATCCTCAATCCGGCGGCGTTCACCTACTCGAGCATCGCGCTGCGCGACGCCCTCACGGCGGTGCAGATCCCGTTCATCGAGGTCCACCTGTCCAACATCCACGCGCGCGAGCCCTGGCGCGCGCATTCGCATTTCACCGCCGTGGCCGTCGGCTCGATCCTGGGCCTGGGCACCCGCGGCTACGACCTCGCGCTCGAGTATGCAATCGGGCGCCTCAAAGGCGGCGCCGGGGCCTAGCCCCGGATGTGCGTGCGGCGGGCCCGCGCGGGCCCGCCCGGGAGACGACGGCATGGACTTGCGCAAGCTGAAGAAGCTGATCGACCTGGTGCAGGAGTCCGGCATTGCCGAGCTCGAGATCACCGAGGGCGAGGAAAAGGTGAAGATCGTGAAGGGCGGGGAGGCGACGATCACGCCGCTCGCCCCGCCGGCGGCACCCGCGCCCGCGCGCGCCGCCCCCGCAGCCAGCGCAGCGCCGGCGCCGGCAGCGCCGGTGGCCGCGGCCGCGCCGGCCGCCGCCCCCGCCATCACGGAAGCGGTGGCCGAAGGCCACGTGCTCAAGGCGCCGATGGTGGGCACCTTCTACCGCTCGGCGTCGCCCGAAGCCAAGGTCTTCGTCGAGGTCGGGCAGAACATCAAGGCCGGCGAGACGGTCTGCATCATCGAGGCGATGAAGCTGATGAACGAGATCGAGGCCGACGCCACCGGCGTCATCAAGGCCATCCTGGTCGAGAACGGCCAGCCGGTGGAGTACGGCCAGCCGCTGTTCATCATCACCTAGCCCGGTGTTCGAAAAGATCCTGATCGCCAACCGCGGGGAGATCGCGCTGCGCGTGCAGCGCGCCTGCCGCGAGATGGGCATCCGCACCGTGGTCGTGCACTCCACGGCGGACACCGAAGCGAAGTACGTGAAGCTCGCCGACGAATCGGTGTGCATCGGGCCGGCGCCGGCGCGCGAGAGCTACCTCAACATGGCGGCGATCATCAGCGCGGCCGAGGTCACCGACGCCGAGGCGATCCACCCCGGCTACGGGTTTCTGTCCGAGAACGCCGATTTCGCTGAGCGCGTGGAGCGCTCGGGGTTCGTGTTCATCGGCCCGCGCCCTGAGAACATCCGCCTGATGGGCGACAAGGTGAGCGCCAAGCAGGCCATGGAGAAGGCGGGCGTGCCCTGCGTGCCGGGCTCCGAAGGCGCGCTGCCCGAGGACGCCAAGGAGATCGTGCGCATGGCGCGCAAGGTCGGCTACCCGGTGATCATCAAGGCCGCGGGCGGGGGCGGCGGCCGCGGCATGCGCGTGGTGCACACGGAAGCGGCGCTGCTCAACGCCGTCAACATGACGCGCAGCGAGGCCCAGGCCGCCTTCGGCAACCCCACGGTGTACATGGAGCGCTACCTGGAAAACCCGCGCCATATCGAGATTCAGATCCTCGCCGACAGCCACAAGAACGCCATCTACCTGGGTGAGCGCGACTGCTCGATGCAGCGGCGCCACCAGAAGATCATCGAAGAAGCGCCCGCACCCGAACTCACCGAGAAGCAGCGCGTGAAGATCGGCGAGCGCTGCGCCGAGGCCTGCCGCAAGATCGGCTACCGCGGCGCCGGGACGTTCGAATTCCTGTACGAGGGCGGCGAGTTCTTCTTCATCGAGATGAACACCCGCATCCAGGTCGAGCACCCGGTGACCGAGATGATCACCGGCATCGACCTGGTGCAGGAGCAGATCCGCGTCGCCGCCGGCGAGAAGCTGCGCCTGCGGCAGAAGGACGTTGTCTTGCGCGGCCACGCCGTCGAGTGCCGCATCAACGCCGAGGACCCCTACAAGTTCACGCCGTCGCCGGGCAAGATCACCACGTACCATCCGCCGGGCGGTCCCGGCATCCGCGTCGATTCGCACGTTTACGCCGGCTACACGGTGCCCCCCCATTACGATTCAATGGTCGGCAAGGTGATCGCCTACGGCGCAACGCGCGACCAGGCGATCCGCCGTATGCGCATCGCGCTCTCGGAGATGGCAGTGGAGGGCATCCTGACCAACCTGCCGCTACACCGGGAGCTCCTGCACGACAGCCGTTTCCTGCGCGGCGGCACCTCGATCCACTACCTCGAGCAGAAGCTCGCGCAGGAGAGCAAGCAGAAGGTGAAGTAGTGGCCTGGCTCGCGCTCACGCTGGAACTTGCGCCGGCGCAGGCCGAGACGCTCGGCGACGCGCTGCTCGAGGAGGGCGCCCAGTCGGTGTGGCTCGAGCCCGCGGGACGGCTGCATGCCTTGCTGCCCGAGCACAGCGATGCGGCCGCCGCGCTCGGCCGCGCGGCGCGCGCCGCGGGCCAGGCGGCACCACCGTTTCGCACCTACCGGGTGGCCGACGAGGACTGGGTGCGCTCGACGCAAGCCCAGTTCGGACCGATCCGCATCGCCGGCGGGGTCTGCATCGTGCCGAGCTGGCACGAGGCGCCGGTGGACGCGGGCGTGGTGGTGCGGCTCGATCCCGGTCTCGCCTTCGGCACCGGCAGCCATGCGACCACCCGGCTGGTGCTCGCCTGGCTCGCCGCGGCGCCGCTTGCGGGCGCGCAGGTGCTCGATTACGGATGCGGTTCCGGTATATTGGCGATCGTCGCCGCAAAGCTGGGCGCTGCGCGCGTCGACGCGGTGGATCTCGACGCCGAAGCCCTCGCCGCGACCGGCGGCAACGCGCGCGCCAACGGCGTCGAGGTGCGCGCCCTCGCGCCGGAGCGGCTGCCGCCCGGCGCCTACGACATCGTGGTGGCCAATATTCTCGCTCAGCCCTTGATCGTGCTCGAACCGCTGCTCGCCGCGCGCGCCCGTGCGGGCGGCCGCATCGCGCTCGCCGGCATCCTCGAAGCGCAGGCCGCGGAGGTGGCGCGCGCCTACGAGGCGCATTTCGCGACGCGCGTCGCGTCGCGCGAGGAGGGCTGGACGCTGATCGAAGGCGAGCGGCGGTGAGCGCCCTGATCACGCGCTGTCCGACCTGCGGCACGACGTTCCGCGCGCTGCCCTCGCAGCTCGCGGTGCGCGGCGGCATGGTCCGCTGCGGCAAGTGCGCGGCGAGCTTCGACGGCGTCGCCAACCTGGTGGAGGAAGCCGCGGCCGCCGGCGCCGCCGAGCCCTCGCCACAGCTCGGCTTGTTCGAGCCCAGTGCGCCCCCGGCGTCGCGGCCGATGCCGCGACCGGCGCCGCGGCCGGCCGTGCGGCGCATGCCGCCCGCCGAAGACGAGCCGCTGCCCGAGTTTCTCGAGGAAGAACTGCCGCGCTCGCGTTACAGCGTCGCCTGGGGCCTGGGCGCGCTGCTCGCCGCCGCGGCGCTCGCCGGCCAGCTCCTGTACCAGTACCGCACGGAGCTCGCCACGCTCGCGCCGCAAACGCAGCCGCTGCTCGCCGAGGCCTGCCGGTTCCTCGATTGCGAGCTGCGCCTGCCGCGCCGCCCGGATCTGCTGAGCATCGAATCGTCGGACCTGCAGGCCGACGCGCGGCGCGAGAGCCTGATCGTGCTGAACGCCGTGATTCGCAATCGCGCGCCGTTCGCGCAGGAGTTGCCGGCGCTCGAGCTCACGCTGACCGATGCGGCCGACCGGCCGCTCGTGCGCCGCGTGCTGCGACCCGCGGAATATGCGCGGGGGCTGGCGGCGGCCCTGCCGGCGACGGGGATCGCACCCGGCGCCGAGGCCGTGCTGCGCCTGAACTTCGATACCGGCGAGGTGCGCGCGACCGGCTACCGCCTGTACCTGTTCTACCCCGCCTGATGAAGACCCTGATCACCGGATCGATCGCCTACGACACCATCATGGTGTTTCCGGACCGCTTCAGGAACCACCTGCTGCCGGACCAGCTGCACATCCTCAACGTGTGCTTCCTGACGCCCGAGATGCGCCGCGAGTTCGGCGGCACCGCGGGCAATATCGCCTACAACCTGAAGCAGCTGGGCGGCGACCCGCTGGTGATGGCCGCGATCGGCGAGGACAGCGAGCCCTATCTGTACCGCCTGCAGCGCCTGGGCATCGACGCGCGCCACCTGAAGCGCATCCCGGGCCAGTTCTGCGCCCAGGCCTTCATCACCACCGACCTCGACGACAACCAGATCACGGCGTTCCATCCGGGCGCCATGAACCACGCTCACGAGAACCACGTCGATGGCGCGCTCGGGGCGCAGCTCGCCATCATCGCGCCCGATGGCAAGCAGGGCATGCTGCAGCACGCGCGCGAATGCGCCGCGCAGCGCATTCCCTTCATGTTCGATCCGGGCCAGGGCCTGCCGATGTTCTCGGCCGAAGAGCTCGCGGAGTTCGTGCGCCTCGCCGACTACGTGGCGGTCAACGACTACGAAGGCAAGATGCTCGAGGACAAGACCGGGCGCAGGCTCGAAGACCTGGCGCGCGAGGTGAGGGCGCTCATCGTCACGCTGGGCGCGCAGGGCTCGCGCATCTACGCGGGCCAGGCGCAGCACGAGATTCCCGTGGCGGCGGCCGAGCGCGTCGTCGACCCCACCGGATGCGGCGACGCCTATCGCGCGGGGCTGCTCTACGGCATCGCGCAGGGCTGGGACTGGCCGCGCATCGGGCGCCTGGGCGCGGTGCTCGGCGCGATCAAGATCGCGAGCCGCGGCGCGCAGAATCACCGCGCCGACCGCGCGACGGTCGAGGCGCGCTACCGCGAGTCGTTCCGCGCTTCCCCCTGGGACTAGAGGCGCGCGCGCAGCTTCGCGCCGTACTCCTCGAGCTTTTCGCGCGGCGGGTTCTTCACCGGCCAGACGAGCTGCATGCCGTCGCCGTCGTGGCGCGGCACCACGTGCAGGTGGAAATGAAACACCGTCTGCCCGGCGGGCTTGCCGTTCGCCTGGTAGATCGACAGCCCCGGCGGATCGAACGCGGCGCGCACGGCGCGCGCCACGCGCGCCGCGGTGCGAAACACCGCCGCCGCCTGCGCTTCGTCGAGCGCATAGACGTTCTCGGCGTGCGCCTTGCACGCCACCAGCACGTGCCCCGGATTCACCTGGCCGAGGTCCATGAAGGCGAGGGTGGCCTCGTCCTCGTACACGATGCTCGCCGGAATCTGCTTCGCAACGAGCTTGCAGAACACGCAGTCGGCCATCAGGCCTCCCTTGGAGTGCGGTAGCCGCGGCAGGGTAGCTGAAACAGCCTGCGGTCTTCCAGGCGCAGCGCGGAAAGGCTGCCCCCCCAGACGCAGCCGGTGTCGAGCGCGGCGAGCTTTTCGGTCAGCTTGAGGCCGAGCGCGGACC
>JBFFZT010000018.1:0-10735 GCA_041568535.1 Burkholderiales bacterium
CATGATGATGCCGATGCGCTTTGCGCTCATGTTCTCGCGGTCTCGATGAATTCCAGGGTCACGCCGTCCCAGTCGCGCACGTAGACCACCTTGCGCCCCTTGTTCGGGCCGGCGTTGATCGCCACGGGCGCGCCGATCGCCTTCACGCCGAACGCCGCCACCGCGGCGACCGCGGCCTCCGCGTCGTCGACGTTGAGCGCGAGGTGCGCGAAGCCCGTGTCGCAGGGGCGCGCCTCGACGCGGCCCTTCTTCGCGGGCGCCTTGTACTCGATCAGCTCGACCGTATGGCCGGGCCCGCGCAGGAACGCGATCTCCATGTCGGCGCCGTCGACGCCGGTGATTCTCTGCACGATCGCGGGGTCGCGCGGCGCGCGCGACACCAGCTCGAAGCCGAGGCAGTCGCGAAAGAACGGAATCGAGCGATCGAGGCTCGAGACGGT
Source organism: Burkholderiales bacterium (assembly GCA_041568535.1). GTDB lineage: Bacteria > Pseudomonadota > Gammaproteobacteria > Burkholderiales > SG8-39 > JAABQT01. The sequence continues at coordinate 441 of JBFFZT010000018.1, forward strand.
AAAGCTGGTGTGGTTGGTGCTTACGATACGGAAGCCCATGCCATCTCCTTCATCGATGTCCATTCCGGCATGGCGTTGCTCGCGTAGCCGGGCGTGTCGAGCGAACCGAGCCCGAGCATGCCGTCGTCGATCCTCACGCGCACCGCGCCGTGGCTCCTTTCGTACAGGTCGGGATGCGCGGCGAGGAACGCCTGCTGCTCGCTCGCCGGCAGGTCGGCCATGCCGTTCACGTAGTGATGGCCATTGCGTTCGACGTGCGTCAGGCCGAGCAGCGACACCAGCGCCAGGTCCTGCTGCAGCGCGAGCCCGGCCTGGATCGTCAGATCCTCGCCCGACATGAAGTAGCCCTCGCCCCAGGCGGCGCAGCGCGCGCGGTTGACGAGCGACTTGTACAGGCCCTTGCAGGTCTTCGACGACACGCCGCGATAGCCGAGCGCCTTGGCGCGCGGAAACGCGTCCATCGCGTCGTCGGACTCGTCGATGATCACCGGCTTGTCGATGCCCGCGACGCGCGCGGCGAAGGCCTTCTGGCGCTTCACCGGCTGCTCGATGAACAGCACGCTCTTCACCAAGCGTGCGAGACGCACGTCGGCCTGCATGCGTGCCCACAGCTCCGCCACGCCCTACAGGTCCTCGTACTGCTCGTTGCCGTCGAGCGAGACGTGGTAGGCGCCGTCGATGCGATCGAGCACCGCCGCGATCGCCGCCAGGCGCTCGATGTCGGCGCGCATGTCGCCCGCGACCTTCAGCTTGAAGTAGCGGTGCCCGTAGCGCGCGATCACTTCCTCCAGCGTCTCGGGCAGGCCGTCGTTCACGCGGCTCTTCTGCTCGGCCGCGGTGATCGGGTCGACCAGGCCCACGGTGTGGCGCGCGGCGACCGCGGCGCGCGGCTTGAGCGTGCCGAAGAAGGCGCCGAGGTCCATGCCTTCGAAGTCGCCCGCGCCGACGAGATTGGACTGCAGCGCGCGGTAGAACGACACGCCGAGCGCGCGGCACAGCGCATCGAGCAGCGCCCGGTCGAGGAGCGCCGGCCCGTAGTTCTCCACCAACCCGCGGCCCGGGGCGCTGTGCGCCCAGGCGGTGCGCGGCTCGTGGGCGAGATAGCTCTCGCGCGCGCCCGCCAGCGAGCGGCGCAGCTGCTCGAAGTTGTCTTCGTTGGTGAGCGCCGGGTCCTTGTCGAACCACTTCGGCGCCAGCAGCTCGGCGGCCGCGCCCCAGGCCTCGCGCCCGTCGTCCAGCCGCACGCGCGCGCGCGCGAAGGCCTGCGGCGCCGCGGTCAGCGTCACCACGCCGAAGCGAAACGGCATGCGCAGGCGCACGGCGCGCTCCTTCAGCTCGATCTCGGCGACGCGAAAGCGCGGCGCGGCCTGGCGCGACGGCAGCGGACCCCCCTGGAATTAACTGGCTCGTTAATTTTCGGCGTGCCGGCGAGACGTCGTCAAGCGCCGGCGTGCAGCGACTCGCGCTGGCGCCCGGCGGCGTCGAAGTTGGACGGCGCCAGCCAGCGCTCGTAGGCGGCGGCGAGGCGCGGCCAGTCCCGGTCGAGCATCGCGAACCAGGCGGTGTCGCGGTTCGCGCCCTTCACCCACATGTGCTGGCGGAACACGCCCTCGAACGTGAAGCCGAAGCGCCGCGCAGCGCGCTTCGAGGGCGCGTTCAGGTCGTTGCACTTCCACTCGAAGCGCCGGTAGCCGAGGTCCTCGAACACGTACTTCGCCGCGAGGTACAGCGCCTCGGTGGCGACGCGCGTGCGCGCGATCGGCGGCCCCCACAGGATGTTGCCGATCTCGATCACCCCGTGCTCCGGGGTGATGCGCATGAAGGTCTGCCGGCCGCCGGCGATGCCCGTGGCCTTGTCGATCACCGAGTGGAACAGCGGATCCTCGGAGGCCGCCTTCTGCCGGATGTAGGCCTTGAGGTCCTCGAGGTCCTTCGGCGGCACGTCGAACAGGTAGTCGAAGCTCGAAGCGTCGGCCGAGGCCGCCATCAAGCCTTCCGCGTGCGCGAGCGCGAGCGGCTCGAGGCGTGCGTAGCGCCCCTCGAGCACCACGCGCGCGGGGCGCGGGCAGGGCAGCTTCGGTGTCATTCGAGCGCTTCGAGGATGCCGCGCACGTAGCCGATGGCGCGCGCCGCCGCGCCGGGCCCGTCGGGCACGTAGTCGAAGGGCTCGACGGCGATGTCGCCGGCATAGCCGTGGCGCTTGAGCGCGGCGAACAGCGGCGCGAAGCGCTGCTCGCCCTGCCCCGGGCCGCGGCGGTTGCGGTCGTTCACCTGCACGTGCGCGATCATGCCGTTGGGCAGCCAGCGGTCGACGAGCGCGGCGAGCGGCGCCGACTCCATGCGCCCCGCCGAGCTGCAGTCGAGCATGCTGCGCACGGCGCGGCTGCCGATCGCTTCCACCATCAGCGCGGCCTCCTGCAGCGTGTTGATGAGCGGCGTCTGCTCGGAGGCGAGGGGCTCGATGCAGTACATGACGCCGGCTTTCTCCGCGCGCTCGGCGACCGCCGCGAAGCAGTCCTGCGCCCGAGCGAGCGCCGCCGCGCGCGTGTCGCCGGGGTCGATGCGCCGCTGGTGCGGCGAGCCGTGCACCAGGTAGCGGCCGCCCAGCTCCGCGCACTGCTCCACCAGCGCGAACATCACGTCGAGCGTCTTCTTGCGCACCGCGTCGTCGCGCGTGGAGATCGACAGCCCCGCCGGCTTGATCAGCAGCCAGTGCAGCCCGGTGATGGCGACGCCCGCGTCCTCGGCGGCGCTGCGCGCGGCGGCAAGCTGCGCGCTGCCCAGGCGCTGCGGCTCCTCGGAGAGCGTGTAGGGCGCGATCTCCAGGCCGTCGTAGCCGAGCTTCGCCGCGTACTCGCACTGCGCCGGGAACGACATCGGCGCGATCACTTCGTTGCACAGTGCGATGCGCATCGGGCTACTTGCGCACGGCGTTGACGATCATGCGGGCGTTGTGGCGCGCGCGCTCGGCGAGCGCCGGGCGCGCCATCAGGTCGCGCGCGAAGATCTGCGACAGGGTGTAGCGGTTGCTCAGGTAGAAGTAGCCCTCGCCCGCGATCGAGATGTAGAGCTGCACCGGGTCGATGCCCTTGCGGAACGACCCCTCGCGCTCGCCGCGGCGCAGGATCTCGGCGATGGTCTGCACCAGCGGCGAGTGCATTTCGCGCACGCGCTTGGACTTCCTGACGTGCCGGCCCTTATGCAGGTTCTCGCTGTTGAGGAACGTGAGGAACTCCGGGTGCGCGATGAAGTATTCCCAGGTGAACTGCACCAGGCGCTGCAGCGCGTCCAGCGGCGCGAGGTGCTCGAGATCGAGCGCGCGCTCGGCGCTGCGGATGCGCGCGTAGCTGCCCTCCAGCACGGCGAGGAACAAGTCGTCCTTGTTGCCGAAGTAGTAGTACAGCATGCGCTTGTTGGCGCTGGCGCGCGCCGCGATGCGATCGACGCGCGCCCCGCCCAGGCCGTAGCGCGCGAACTCCGCGGTGGCCGCGTCGAGGATGCGCTGGCGCGTGCGGTCCGGGTCGCGGCGGGCGTTGCTCGGCATGCGGCGTTCTCCTTTCATCCCAGCCACCGCTCCAGGTTGGCGCGCACGAAGTCGTCGTCGTTGAGCTCGGGGTAGGCCGCGACCACGCGGTCGATCTCGGCGCTCTGGCCCGGCGACAGCGTCTCCTTGGGGTCGAGGCACCAGGTGCCCTCGAGCAGCCCCTGGCGCCGCAGCACCTCGTGGCAGCCGGGGATGCAGCCGGCGAACTCGTGCGCCACGTCGAAGAACGCGGCGTTGGCGTCGGTGACGCGCGCATCGAGCGCGATCAGCTCCGCGTCCACGCGCCCGGCCTCGACCGCGTCGTGGATGCGCGCCAGCTGCTCGACCGCGCGCTTGGTCCAGACGCTCCAGTGCCCGAGCAGCCCGCCCTTGATCCGGAGCGTCACGTCGTGGCCGTCGCGCCGCAGCCGGAACGGGGTCGCCAGGTCGAGCACGATGTGGTCGTCGTTGCCGGTGTAGAGCGTGATGCGCTCCTCGGCGCGCGCTGCCAGCACCCCGCGCAGCACGTCGAGCGTGCGGTAGCGGTTGAAGGGCGCGATCTTGATCGCCACCACGTTGTCGAGCGCGGCGAAGCGGCGCCAGAACTCGAACGGCAGCTCGGGGCCGCCGACCGCCTTCTGCAGGTAGAAGCCCACCAGGGGGATCTCGGCGGCCACCGCGGCGCAGTGCGCGACCAGCTCGTCGATGCCGGCGGCCTTCATCGGCCCAAGCGACAGCAGCCCGGCCGAGTAGCCGAGGCCGCGCGCGAGCACCGCCTCCCTGCGCGCCTGCTCGGTGCCTCCCGAAAGACCCGCGATCATGATGAGCGGCCGTTGCGCCCACCCGGTCGCTTCCTCCATGGCGATGCGCAGGACCGGCTCGTACAGCCCGACCTCGCGGATCGCGAACTGCGTCGCGTGCACGCCCACCGCCAGTCCGCCCGAGCCCGCATCGAGGTAGTAGCGCGCGAGCGCGCGCTGGCGGCGCTCGTCGAGCCTGCGCGCCGCGGTGAGCGCGAGCGGATGCGCCGGGATCACGGTGCCGCGGCGCAGGATCGCGAGCACCTCGGGGGACAGCTGCTGCCAGTGCAGGCCCATGCCTCAGTACTTCCCGTCGCGCACTTCGAAGTGCGTTTCCTTGCCCAGGCTCGGGCCGCCGCGCGCCACCCAGTCGGCGGTCCAGTCGAGCATCGCTTCCAGCGACACGCGCGGCGCGCCGAGGAGCGCGCGGGCCGCGCTCGTGTCCACGTGCCACGCGGTGGGCGCCTCGACCCCCGCCAGGCGCGGCGCCTTGCCCAGGCGCCGCCCGAGCTCCTCGGCGAGCCAGCGCACGCTGAGCTTCCACGGCCCGGTGATGTTGATCGGGCTCGCCGGCGTGGTGCAGTGCGCGAGCAGGCGCAGCGCCTGCTCGTTGGCGTCGCCCTGCCAGATGACGTTGACGGTGCCCATGCTCACATCGAGCGTGCGCCCGGCCGCCACCGTCGAAGCGATGTCGTGCAGCACGCCGTAGCGCATGTCGATGGCGTACGAGAGCCGCACCAGGCGCCCCGGCGTGCCCCAGCGACGCGAACCGAAGACGAACATCTGCTCGCGGCCGACGCAGGACCAGGCGTAATCGCCCGCCGGGGGCTCGGCGGGCGTCGCTTCGGTCGCGCCGTTGCCGCTCGTCGCGGCGTACGGATACACGCAGATGGTCGAGAAAGCGACGATGCGCGAGGCGCGGAAAGTCTCCGCCACCATCATCGGCACGCCCGCGTTCATCGCCCAGGTGAGCTCCGGGTTGCCGACCGCGCCGAACTTGTAGCCCGCCATGTACACGAGGTTCGGCGCGCGCGGCAGCCGCTCGAGCGCGGCGCGATCCAGCAGGTCGCAGGCGATGCACTCGATGCCCGCGGCCTCGAGCTTTTCGCGCAGGCCCTTCTCCGTAAAGCGCGCCACGCCGATCACGCGCCTGCCGGGCGCGGCGCGCCTGGCCATGCGCGCAAGCGTCGGGCCCATCTTGCCGCCGACGCCGAGCACCATGAGGTCGCCCGGCGCGCGCGCGAGGTCGGCTTCAAGCGCGGCGCCCGGCGCGGTCATGAAGTCCTCGAGCGCCGCGACGTCGGCAAAGCGCGCGGGCAGTTGTGGTGGCGTGCGCTCGTTCATGCGCCTACTCCATCCCCAGGAGCTTGTAGATGCGCCGCGTGTACTCGCCGAAGCGCTCGTGCGTCTTCATGTCGAGCGTGCGCGGGTGCGGCAGCTCGATGGCGAAGTTGTCGGCCATCTTCGCCGGGCCGGCGGTGAGCACCACCACGCGCGAGCCGAGGAACACCGCCTCCGAGATGCCGTGCGTGACGAACACGATGGTCTTTTTCGACTCGCGCCAGATGCGCAGCAGCTCGAGGTTCATCTTTTCCCGTGTCAGGGCATCGAGCGCGCCGAACGGCTCGTCCATCAGCACCAGCTTCGGGTCGTGCACCAGCGCGCGCGCGATGGCGGCGCGCTGCTGCATGCCGCCGGAGAGCTCGTAGGGATACTTGTCTTCGTTGCCGACGAGGCCGACGAGGTCGAGCAGGCCTTTCGCCCGCTCGCGCGCCTCGGCCATCGGCAGGCCGAGGATCTCCGCGGGCAGCAGCACGTTCTCGAGGATGCGGCGCCACTTGAGCAGCAGCGGCGCCTGGAACACCATGCCGACGTCGCGCGCCGGGTCGAAGGCGTGCTCGGCCGAGCCGATTCTCACCTCGCCGCCGTCGTGCCCGTGCAGGCCGGCGAGGATCTTGAGCAGCGTCGACTTGCCGCAGCCCGAGGGCCCGACCAGCGACACCAGGTCGCCGGGCATGACGTCGAAGGTGGCGTCCGAGATGGCGAGGTGCTCCGCCTTGCCGCTGCGGTAGACCTTCTTCACCCCGCGCAGCTGGATGAACGGCTGCGTCATTCGAGCCTTGCGTCCTTGACCACCAGCAGGCGCTCCAGGCCGAGCACGATGCCGTAGAGCAGCATCCCGAGCAGCGTGATCAGCACCACCGCCATGAACATGGCCGGCGTGTCGAGGGTCACCTGCACCTGCAGCATCAGGTACCCGAGGCCCTTGTCGGAGCCGAGGAACTCGCCGACGATGGCCCCGGCCACCGCGAGGATCGCCGCCACTTTCATCCCCGAGAATATATAGGGCAGCGCGCCCGGCAGCTGCACCTTCGTGAACAGCTGCCAGCGCGAGCCCTTCAGCGCGCGCACCAGATCGAGCAGCTCGGGCTCGATCTCGCGCAGCCCGCGCGCCGTGGTGAGCAGGATCGGGAACACGCAGATCGAGAACGCCATGATGGTGTTCGGGAGCACGCCGTACTTGAACCACACGATGATCAGCGGCCCCAGCGCCACCTTGGGAATCATGTTGAGCGACACCAGCAGCGGCATGAAGAACGCCTCCAGCGCCTTCGACCAGGTGAACACCAGCGCCAGCGCCACGCCCACCGCGAGCGCGAGGAAATAGCCGCCGAAGATCTCGGTGCCGGTGACCAGCACGTTGGCCCACCAGTCGTAGTTCGGCTCGAGCAAGGCGTTCAGCGTCGCGCCGGGCGAGGGCATGACGAAGCGCGGCACGTCGCCCAGCCGCACGAACAGGTACCAGGCGGCGATCAGCGCCACGTGCGCGAGCACCGCAAGAATGAAGCGTTGCAGGTTCTCGGACATGCTTCCCCCGGGAAGACGAGTGAGTCCGCGCCGATTTTAACCGTGCGGTTAACCCGGCCGGGCATTGACGCTGCGATAGCGCATGGCTACCATCGCCGCATCGTTCGCAGGAGGAGGAATCCATGCGCAAGCTGCTGCTCGCGGCGCTCGCCGCCGTCTTCGCCGTTCCGGCCGTCGCCCAGACCAAGCTCGACTTCATCCTCAACTGGGTGCCGGGCGGCGACCACGCACCGTACTACTACGCCAAGGCGCAGGGCTGGTACGCCAAGGAGGGCATCGACCTCAGCCTCGAGCCGGGCAAGGGCTCGATGCTCGCGGCGCAGAAGGTCGGCGCCGGCGCCAACCCGATCGGCCTCGCCGACATGGGCAACGTGCTGATCGCGCGCGGCAAGGGCGCGAACCTGGTCGGCGTGTTCAACGTCTACGCCAACTCGCCGCAGGGGCTGTACTGGAAGAAGAGCTCCGGCATCAAGGGCATCAAGGACTTCCCGGGCAAGAAGATCGGCAACCCGGCCGCCGACGGCGCGCGCCCGATGTGGCCCGCGCTCGCCAAGGCGAACGGCGTCGATCCCAAGTCGGTGACCTGGGTGAACGTCGACGCCAACGCCAAGCTCGCCGCGCTGAAGGCGGGCTCGATCGACATCACCACCTCGTTCTACAACATCCACCACATCTTCCAGCGCGAGCTGGGCGACGACATGGGCTTCGTCGCCTGGCGCGACGTCGGCCTCAACCCCTACGGCAACTCGGTGGTGGTGAACGCCGAGTTCCTGGACAAGAACCGCGCGCTCATCGGCAAGTTCGTGAAAGTGACGCAGCGCGCGTTCGCCGCCTGCGTGCAGGACCCCAAGCCGTGCGTGCAGGCGCTGGTGGACGCGAACGGCGCGCTCAAGTTCGACAACGAGCTCACCAACTGGGGCCTGGTGGAAGTGCTGATGAGCGACAAGTTCTCGAAGAGCGTGGCGCTCGGCTGGCACGAGCCGGCGCGCATGCAGGCGGACTACGAGCTGGTACGCGACTATGTCGGCATCGACCAGCCCTTCGACATCAAGGCCGCCTACACCAACGAGTTCCTCGACCGCTCGATCAAGATGGCGAAGTAGGGCCGGCCGGGGCGTCCCGTCCGGGCCGGTCTTTCCTTGACGGATCGCGGCCTGTCGGCCAACAATCCGGCATAAGAAGCCAGAGCACCCGCCAAGGCGCCGCGAAGCGAGACCCACAGCGAGGAGGGGGCAATCGAACCGGTTGCTGCACAGGCGTTGTTGCGCGTGGACGGCGTGGGGGTGCGCTTCGGCGGCATTGTCGCGCTGGACAGCGTCAGCTTCGACGTCGAGGCGGGGCGCATCGTCGGCCTGATCGGCCCGAACGGCGCGGGCAAGACGACGCTGTTCAACTGCCTGTCGCGCCTCTACGAGTGCGGCAGCGGCGACATCCTGTTCAACGGCACGTCCCTCCTGCAAACGCCCAAGCACGGCATCGCCGCGCTGGGCATCGGCCGCACGTTCCAGAACCTGGCGCTGTTCCGCACCATGAGCGTGCTCGACAACGTCATGATCGGCCACCACTGCCGCACCCGCAGCGGCTTTCTGGTCAACGCGCTGCGCCTGCCCTGGGTGGCGCAGGAAGAGCACGCCACGCTGGAGAAGGCGAAGAACCTGATCCGCTTCCTCGGCCTGGAACCGGTTGCCGGCGCGCGCGTCGCCGACCTGCCGTTCGGCACTGCCAAGCGCGTGGAGCTGGCGCGCGCGCTGGCGAGCGACCCCAAGCTGCTGCTGCTCGATGAGCCGGCGAGCGGCCTGAACCACGAGGAGGTGGGCGAGCTCGGCGTGCTGATCCGCGACATCCGCGACCGCCTCAAGCTCACCGTGCTGCTGGTCGAGCACCACATGAGCCTTGTGATGAGCATCTCCGACCGCGTGGTGGCGCTCAATTTCGGCCGCAAGATCGCCGAAGGCACGCCGGCCGAAGTGCAGGCGCACCCCGAAGTGATCCAGGCCTACCTCGGAGGCGCGCACTGATGGCGGCGTTCCTGGAAGTCGCCCGGCTGCACGCCTCCTACGGGCCGACGCGCGTGCTGCACGGCATCGATTTCGCCATGGAAGAGGGCACCATCACCACGCTGCTCGGCGCCAACGGCGCGGGCAAGACCACCACCCTGCGCGCGTTGTGCGGCATGGTGAAGACGCAGGGCGAGGTGAAGTTCGCCGGCGAGCGCATCGACGGCAAGGCCACCGAGACCGTGGTGCGCAAGGGCATCGCGCACGTGCCTGACGGCCGCGGCACTTTCGTCAACCTCACCACCGAGGAGAACCTGCGCCTGGGCGCCTACACGCGCAAGGACCGCGCGCGGGTGGAGACCGACCTCGAGCGCGTCTACGGCTACTTTCCGCGCCTGAAGGAGCGCCGCGAGCAGCAGGCCGGCACGCTCTCGGGCGGCGAGCAGCAGATGCTCGCCGTCTCGCGCGCGCTCATGCTGCGCCCGCGCCTGATGCTGCTCGACGAGCCCTCGTTCGGCCTCGCGCCGCTGATCGTCGGCGAGCTGTTCGAGATCCTGCGCACCGTGAACCAGAAGGAGAAGGTCAGCATGCTGGTGGTGGAGCAGAACGCGGCGATGGCGCTCGAGCTCGCCGATCACGCCTACCTGATCGAGACCGGGCGCGTGGTGCTCTCGGGCACCGCCGCCGAGATCAAGCAGAACGACGCCGTGCGGCGCTCGTACCTGGGCTACTGAGGACAGCGCGCATGGAAGAATTCCTGCACCAGGTGCTCGCGGGGCTCGCCACCGGCGGCATCTACGCCAGCCTCGCGCTCGCGCTCGTCATGATCTACCAGGCAACGCATCTGGTGAACTTCGCGCAGGGCGAGATGGCGATGTTCGCCACCTACTTTGCCTGGAGCCTCATCAATGCCGGCATGCCCTACTGGCCGGCGTTCCTGCTCACCGTGGTGTTCGCCTTCGTCCTCGGCGTGGTGATCGAGCGCATCATCATCCGCCCGGTAGAGAATGCGCCGGTGCTCGCGGTGGTGGTGGTGTTCATCGCGCTGCTCGTGATCCTGAACAGCGTCACCGGCTGGATTTTCACTTATACGATCAAGACCTTTCC
>JBFFZT010000019.1:0-10687 GCA_041568535.1 Burkholderiales bacterium
CCCGAGGTTGTGGTTCAGGCGCTCGACCTCGAGCCACTCGGCGTCGGGCGTGACCATGCGCCAGCCGGCGAGGTTGTCGAGCGTGGTGCCGAACTGCACCGCCTTCTTGCCGCCGGCATTCATCGCGATGTTTCCGCCGATGCACGACGCGTCGAGCGAAGTCGGGTCGACCGCGAACACCAGGCCGGCGCGTTCGGCCGCGTCGGTCACCCGCCGGGTGACGACCCCGGCATCGGCGCGGATCGTCGCGACCTCGTGGTCCATCCCGGGCAACACGGTCTGTTCGACCCGTCCGAGCGACTCGAGCTTCTCGGTGTTGATCACCGCGGACAGCGCGGTCAGCGGAATCGCGCCGCCGGTATAGCCGGTGCCGCCGCCGCGCGGGATGATGGTCAGGCCGAGCGCGCCGAGCGCGCGCACCAGCATCAGCACTTCCTCCTCGGTGTCGGGGGCGACGACGACGAACGGGTATTCCACGCGCCAGTCGGTGGCATCGGTGACGTGGGCGACGCGCGCGTAGGCGTCGAACGCGATGTTGTCGCGGCGCGTGACGCGGCGCAGGCGCTTGAGCACCTTGGCGCGCAGCGCGCGCGTCTCGTCGAACCCGGCGGCGAAGCGCTCGAGCGCCGCGCCCGCCAGCGCCAGCAGCTCGCCCACCTTCTCGTTGCCGGCGCGGCGCGCCTCGATCCCCGCGAGGCGCCGGCGCATGCCCTCGAGCAGCTGGCGCCGCGCGCGCCGGCCCTCGATCAGCCCGTCCTCGAGGTACGGGTTGCGCCGGATGGCCCACATCTCGCCCAGCACCTCGTAGAGCATGCGCGCCGAGCGCCCGGTGCGCCGCTCGGCGCGCAGCGCCGCGAGCAGCCGCCAGCCCTCGGCGCCGAGCAGCCGCAGCACGATCTCGCGGTCCGAGAACGACGTGTAGTTGTACGGAATCTCGCGCAGCCGCGCGTGCATCTCAGGCTTCGACGCTCGCGCCGAACACGTCCTGGTAGCTCGCGTAGTAGCTCGCGAACAGGGTCGGCAGGATGACGAGCGCCATCGGGAACACGAGCGCGCGCGGATTGAATGCCGCCCCCTCCCCGGGCATGACCGAGGCGAGCAGCACCACCGAGCCCATGGCCACGAACAGCACCAGGCCGAGCGCGAGCACGTAGGCGATGAACGCCGTGCGGTTCAGCCAGAACGCCACCAGGCTGTAGAACAGCGCCTTGGCCGGATGCACCGCGTGCCAGGCCACCAGCACCGGCGCGAACCACAGCATCATCAGGGTCGGCAGATAGAGCACCGCCGAGGCGAGCACGCCCAGATACAGGTCGTCGCCGGGCCCGCCTTCCTCCTGCACGCGCGCCGGCGCGAACAGCACCCGCAGCAGCGCGCCATCGTCGGCCAGCGCGGAGCCGGCGAGCGCCGCGGCGAAGCCCGCCGAGTACACGCAGCCCAGCACGAGCTGCGCCGGCAGGCGCTCGCGGAATCCGGCGAACAGCATCGGCAGCTCGACGGCCTGGCGGTGCGCCGCGGCGCGGCTCGCCGCCATGAAGCCCACGGAGAACGCCGGCACCAGCACCGACACCGCCACCGGGCCGAGCAGCGGAAACGCGCTGAGCAGCATGGTCGCCATGAGATAGGCGAACACCAGCACCAGCCAGCCGAACGGCGCGACGCGGAACATGCGCCAGCCCGCGGCCAGCCAGCGCGCGCCGTGCATCGGCGTCACGACGCGCGCGTTCATGCCGGCTCCAGCCAGGGCGGCGCTGCGGCGATGCGCTGCTCGAGGATGTCGCGAAAGTGCGCCGGGTCATGCGCGTGCACCAGCTCGCCCGGGCGCGGCAGGTGCAGATCGTGCAGGCGCGAGAGCCAGAAGCGCAGCGCCGCCGCGCGCAGCATCGCCGGCCACGCGTCGCGCTCCTCGGCGGAGAACGGACGCAGCGCGTCGTAGGCGCCGAGCAGCGCCCGCAGGCGCGTCGGCTCCAGGCGCCGGTCGCGCGCCGGGTCGGCAAGGCACCAGTCGTTGGCGCACACCGCCACATCGTAGAGCTGGCAGTCGACGCCGGCGAAGTAGAAGTCGAACACCCCGGACAGCCGCGGCCCCTCAAAGAGCGCGTTGTCGCGAAACAGGTCCGCGTGCACCGGCCCGCGCGGCAGGTCCGGAAAGCGCGCGCGCGCCTGGAACGCGAGCTCGGCTTCCAGCAGCCGGCGCTCGCCGGCGTCGACGAACGGCTCGAGGTCGCGCGCCGCCATGCGCCACCAGCGCGGCCCGCGCGGATTGTCGAGGTAGGCGCCGTAGGAGCGCGCCGCGAGGTGCATGCGCGCGACCAGCGACCCCAGCGCGGCGCATGCGTCCGGCCCGGGGCGCTCGAGCGAGCGCCCCGGCAGGCGCGTCACCAGCGCGGCGGGCTTGCCGTTCAGCTCGCCCAGATAAGCGTCATTCAGGTCAGCGACCGGCGCCGGACACGGGATGCCGTGGCGCGCCAGGTGCGCCATGAGGTTGAGGTAGAACGGCAGCTCGGCCGCGGGCAGGCGCTCGAACAGCGTCAGCACGTAGCGCCCCTGCGCGGTGGTGACGAAGTAATTGGTGTTCTCGATGCCCGCCTTGATCGGCTCGAGCGCCTCGAGCGCGCCCACGGAGTAGTTGCGCAGCCACGCCGCGAGCTCGGGCTGCGAAACGGGCGTATAGACCGACAAGTCAGTCGAGCAGCGTGACCGGCTGCGAGCGCAGGCCGGGGTCGAGCGCGTCGCGGCGCATGCCGGCGATTCTACTAGAGGTTGAGCAGCACCTCGCGCTCCTGCGGCGAGGGCTCGAAGCCGCGTTTTTCATAGTAGGAGAAGATGGCCTCGACCACCGCGCGCGGCTCGTCGATCACCTGCAGCAGGTCGACGTCGCCCGGATCGATCATGCCCTCGCCCTGCAGCCGCTCGCGGATCCACTCGAGCAGCCCGCGCCAGTACGGCGCGTGCATCAGGATGATGGGCATCTTGCGCGTCTTGCCGGTCTGCACCAGCGTGAGCGCCTCGAACAGCTCGTCGAGCGTGCCGTAGCCGCCGGGCAGGATGATGAAGGCGGTGGCGAACTTCACGAACATCACCTTGCGCGCGAAGAAATGCTTGAAGCGCAGGCTGATGTCCTGGTAGCGGTTGCCGCTCTGCTCGCGCGGCAGGTCGATGTTCAGGCCGATGGCGGGCGAGATCCCGGCGTGCGCGCCCCGGTTCGCGGCTTCCATCACGCCGGGGCCGCCGCCCGAGATCACGGCGAAGCCGGCGTCCGAGAGCAGGCGCGAGACTTCCTCGGCGAGGCGATAGTACGGCGAGCCCGGCGCGACGCGCGCGCTGCCGAACAGCGATACCGCGGGACGGATGTCGGCGAGGCGCTCGGTCGCCTCGACGAACTCTGCCATAATGCCGAACACCCGCCATGCCTCGCGCGCGCTGATCTCCGGCGCGCGGCTCGCAGGCCTGGGCAGCTTGTCGTTGCTCATCGTGTCAGGGAAAGCTCCGCAAAAGACGCTCCTGCTCGTCGACGGCTCGTCGTACCTGTACCGGGCGTTTCACGCGCTGCCCGAACTGAAGAGCCCGCGCGGCGAGCCCACCGGCGCGATCCGCGGCGTCCTGAGCATGCTAAGGAAACTCGCCGAGGACTACAAGGCCGACGCGCTCGCCTGCGTGTTCGACGCCCGCGGCCCCACCTTTCGCGACGCGCTCTATCCGCAGTACAAGGCGAACCGCCCGTCGATGCCCGAGCCGCTCGCGGCGCAGATCGAGCCGCTGAAGGAAGCCATCGCCGCGCTCGGCTGGCCGGTGCTCGCGGTCGAAGGCGTGGAGGCCGACGACGTCATCGGCACGCTCGCCGCGCAGGCCACGCAGCGCGGCTGGCGCACGGTGGTGTCCACCGGCGACAAGGACCTGACGCAGCTGGTCGACGCGCACGTCACTCTGGTCAACACCATGTCGAACGAGACCCTCGACGTCGCGGGCGTGAAGCAGAAGTTCGGCGTCGCGCCCGCGCAGATCGTCGACTACCTGGCGCTCACCGGCGACGCGGTGGACAACGTGCCCGGCGTCGACAAGGTCGGCCCGAAAACCGCGGCGAAATGGATCCAGCAGTACGGCTCGCTCGACGAAGTGATGGCGCATGCCGGCGAGATCGCCGGCGCGGTCGGCGCCAACCTGAAGCAGGCGCTCGACTGGCTGCCCAAGGGACGCAGCCTGCTCACGGTGAAGCGCGACGTCGAGCTGCCGCTCAAGCTCGAGGACCTGCGCGCCGCGCCCGACGCCGCGAAGCAGCGCGCGCTCTACGAGCGCTTCGGCTTCAAGGGCTGGCTCGCCGAGCTCGGCGACGCCGCCGCGCCGGCGCGCCCCAGCGCTGAGCCGGCGCAGGCCGGGCGCCGTGCCTACGTCATGCTGGCCGACGAAGCCGCGCTGCAGGACTGGCTGAAGAAGATGCAGGGCGCCGAGCTCGTCGGCTTCGACACCGAGACCACCGGCCTCGAGCCGATGGTGGCGCAGCTCGTCGGCATGTCGTTCGCGTGCGGCGGCGAGGCCGCGTACCTGCCGCTCGCGCACCAGTACCCCGGCGCGCCCGAGCAGCTCGGCGTCGAGCGTGCGCTCGTGCTGCTCCGGCCCTGGCTGGAGAGCGCACGCCATCGCAAGGTCGGGCAGAACCTGAAGTTCGACGCCCACGTGCTCGCCAACCACGGCGTGCGCCTGGCGGGCGTCGCGCACGATACGCTGCTCGAATCCTACGTGCTCGAGGTGCACGAGCGCCACGACCTCGATGCGCTCGCGCAGCGCCACCTGGGCTGGAAGACGATCGGCTACGACGAGGTGACCGGCAAGGGCGCTGCGCGCATCCCATTCTCCGCCGTCAGCGTCGAGCGCGCCACCGAGTACGCCGCCGAGGACGCCGACTGCGCGCTCGCGGTGCACGCGGCGCTGTATCCGCGCATCGCCGCCGAGGCGCAGCTCAAGCGCGTCTACGAGACCATCGAGATGCCGGTGCTGCCGGTGCTCCTCGGCATGGAGCGCAACGGCGTGCTGCTCGACCGCGAGAAACTCGAGGCGCAGAGCCACGAGCTGGGCAAGGAGATGCTGGAGCTCGAGCAGAAGGCCTATGGCGCCGCCGGCCAGCCCTTCAACCTGAACTCGCCGAAGCAGATCCAGGAGATCCTGTTCGAGCGCCAGAAGCTCCCGGTGAAGAAGAAGACGCCCTCGGGCCAGCCCTCGACCGACGAGGACGTGCTTGCCGAGCTGGCGCTGGACTACCCGCTGCCGAAGCTCCTGCTGGAATACCGCGCCATCGCGAAGCTCAAGTCCACCTACACCGACAAGCTGCCGAAGATGATCCACCCGCGCACCGGGCGCGTGCACACCACCTACTCGCAGGCCGTGGCGGTCACCGGGCGCCTGGCCTCGAACGATCCCAACCTGCAGAACATTCCCATCCGCACGCCGCAGGGCCGGCGCATCCGCGAGGCGTTCGTCGCGCCCCCGGGCTGCCGGGTCGTGAGCGCCGACTACTCGCAGATCGAGCTGCGCATCATGGCGCACCTCTCGGGCGACGCCGGGCTGCGCCACGCCTTCGCCCACGGCCAGGACGTGCACCGCGCCACCGCCGCCGAAGTGTTCGGGCGCGCGCTCGACGCAGTGAGCGACGACGAGCGGCGCACCGCCAAGGTGATCAACTTCGGCCTGATCTACGGCATGAGCGCCTTCGGCCTGGCGCAGAACCTGGGCATCGAGCGCACCACCGCGCAGGCCTACATCGACTCCTACTTCTCGCGCTATCCGGGCGTGAAGCGCTACATGGACGGCACGCGCGACAAGGCGAGGAGCGACGGCTACGTCGAAACGGTGTTCGGCCGGCGCCTGTGGCTGCCGGAGATCAGGTCCTCCAATCCGCAGCGGCGTGCAGGCGCCGAGCGCGCGGCGATCAACGCGCCGATGCAGGGCACGGCCGCGGACCTGATCAAGCTGGCGATGATCGCGGTGCAGGGCTGGCTCGAGAAGCAGGGGCTGGGCGCGAGGCTCGTCATGCAGGTGCACGACGAGCTGGTGCTGGAGGTGCCCGAGGGCGAACTGGACGCGGTGCGCGAGGGCTTGCGCAGCCGCATGCAGGACGTCGCCAAGCTCGAAGTACCCCTCACCGTGGACGTGGGCGTGGGCGCCAACTGGGACCAGGCGCACTGATTTGGTTGTCGGGCGTTCCGCCCCTGTGCTACCGTCCTTCAAGGATCTGATCGAGGAGGAGGGACCATGCAACGCACCCGCACGTGCATTGCCGCCGCGCTCGCCGTCGCGCTGGCGGGCCTATCCGGCGCCGCCGCGGCGCAGAAGGTGGAGTGGAAGTTCTCCACCTGGGGCAAGGAGCGCGCGTTCACCAAGGGCATCGAGGTGCTCGCCGACTTGGTCGCCAAGCGAAGCGGCGGCAACTTCACCATCCGCATCGGTTACGCCGAGACCTTCTCCAAGGACCGCGAGAACCTCGACGGGCTGAAGCTGAAGGCGATCGACGCCTCGCATTTCTGCAACTTCTACCACCCCGGCAAGAACCCGGCCTTCATGGTGTTCTCGCTGCCGTTCCTGCCGCTGGGCGACTGGGACGTGTCGGTCAAGGCGCGCAATGATCTGTTCAAGCACCCGGCGCTGGTCGCCGACATGGACAACTGGGACGCGATGACCTACGCCTCGACGCTGCTGCCGCAGTACGAGTTCCTCGGCAAGGGCAAGCCGCCCGCCACGCTCGCCGACTGGAAGGGCAAGAGGGTGCGCGCGGGCGGCGGCCTGGGCGACGCCATGGAGGTGCTCGGCGCGATCAAGACCACCACCACCGCGACCGAGGTCTACACGGCGATGGAGCGCGGCACCATGGATGCGGCCTCGTTCCCCTTCACCTACGCGCACGTGGCCTACAAGACGCACGAGGTGTCGGACTGGTTCACCACCAACATGTCGCCCGGCACGGCCGAGTGCCCGATCGTGTTCAGCAAGTCCTCGTGGGCGAAGCTGCCTGCGCAGTACCAGAAGCTGATCACCGACGCCAAGGCCGAGGTCGACCGCGCGCAGGTCGAGGCCTACGAGGAAATCGACAAGAAGAACCTGCCCATGCTGCAGGCAAAGCTGAAGCCGGTCACCTATACGCCGGCGCAGCTGGAAGAGTTCCAGCGCGTGGCCGGCAAGCCCGTCTGGGACAAGTGGGTCGAGGAGAACAAGGGCCGCTTCAACGGCCAGGAGCTGATCGACACGATCTTCCGCATCGCCAAGGCGGCAGGCAAGTAAGGCCTCCGGGCCTGGGGTAGCCCGCGTGCAGTCCAACACCCCCAGCGACGACGCCGGGGCCGACGCGCCGACGCTCTCGGCGCTCGACCGCCGGCTCGGCACGGTCGAGACCGGCTTCAACCTGGTCGCCGCGCTCGCCATCTTCGTGCTGATGCTGATCGGCGTGTGGCAGGTGCTCGGCCGCACGCTGTTCAACGCGCCGGTGCGCGGCTACATCGACTTCGTCGAGCTGTCGATCTCGACGTTCGCGTTTCTCGGCATCGCCTACTGCCAGCGCCTCGGCGGCCATGTGCGCATGGAAATGGTCCTCAAGCCGATGCGCGGGCGGCTGCTGTGGTCGACCGAGATCTTCGGCACCGTGGTGGCGCTCGCGGTGATCGCGGTGCTGATCTGGTACGGCTGGGGGCATTTCCTGCGCGCCTACCAGCTCGGCGACAGCACCATCGACGCCGAGCTCCCGGTGTGGCCCTCGAAGCTCGCGGTGCCGGTGGCGTTCGCGCTGCTGTGGCTGCGGCTGCTGGTGCAGCTCGCGGGCTACGTGCGCCTCGCTCTCGACCCGCGGCGCCGCCCGGTGGCGGTGACCACCGTGCTCACGCCCGAGGAGCTGGCGGCGCACGAAATCGAGGAGAGCCTCGGCGCCGCCGAGCGCGGCCGCCGGCGCTAGCCGATGAGCGAATTCACCATCGGCATCCTCGGCGTGGTGGCGCTCGTCACCATGGTGTTCCTCGGCGTGCGCGTGTTCATCGCGGCCGCCGCGGTGGGCCTCGTGGGCATGGTGGCGATGATCGGCTGGAGCGCGGGCGCCGGCATGGTCGGCACCATCCCGCATTCCAAGTCGGTGAGCTACACGCTCTCGGTGCTGCCGATGTTCATCCTCATCGGCTTTCTCGCCTTCCACGCCGGGCTCACGGAAAAGCTGTTCGACGCGGCCACCAAGTGGATCGGCTGGCTGCCGGGCGGGCTCGCGGTGGCCACGGTGATGGCCGCGACCGGCTTCGCCGCGGTCTCCGGCGCGAGCACCGCGACCGCCGCCGTCTTCAGCCGCGTCGCGGTGCCCGACATGCTCAAGGCCGGCTACGACAAGCGGCTCGCCGCCGGCGTGGTGGCGGCGGGCGGCACGCTGGCGACGCTGATCCCGCCCTCGGCGATCCTCGTCATCTACGCGATCATCGTCGAGGAGTCGGTCGGCATGCTGCTGGTCGCCGGCTTCCTCCCCGGCATCGTCTCGGCGCTTGTCTACTGCGGCCTGATCGTGGTGATGGCCAAGTTGAACCCGAAGCTCGGCCGCCCGATCCGCGGCTATACCTGGACGCAGCGCTGGAAGTCGGTGCCCGGCACCGTGCCGATCATCGCCGTGGTGCTGATCATCTTCTCGGCGATGTACTTCGGCTGGGCCACGCCCACCGAGGCCGGGGCGCTCGGCGCCTTCGTGGTGTTCGCGCTCGCGCTGCTGCACGGCATGCGCTGGCATGGCCTGCGCGAGTCGCTGCTCGAGTCGGCCAAGCTCACGGTGATGATCTTCTCGATCATCTGGGGCGTGCTGATCTTCGTGCGCTTCCTCGGCTATGCCGGGCTGCCCGAGGCGTTCGCCAAGTGGGTGGTGTCGCTCGACGTGCCGCCGATCGTCATCATGATCTGCATCCTGCTGTTCTACGTGGTGCTCGGCATGTTCATGGACGCGATCGGCATGCTGCTGCTCACGCTGCCCGTGGTCTACCCCGCGGTCATCGCGCTCGGCTACGACCCGATCTGGTTCGGCATCGTGGTGGTGAAGATGGCCGAGATCTGCCTGATCACGCCGCCGATCGGCCTGAACTGCTTCGTGGTGAACGGCGTGCGTCCCGACATTCCGCTCACCACCGTGTTCCGCGGCATCATGCCGTTCTTCATCGCCGACGTGATCACGGTGGGCCTGTTCCTCGCCTTCCCGCAGATCATCCTCTGGGTGCCGCAGCTGATGCGCGGCGGCTAGCGCAGCGCGCCGAACACCTTCCGGATCAGGCTCGAGGCGGCGCCGACGGGGTCCTTGCGGATCTTCTTCTCCTCCTCGGCCACCATGAAGAACAGGCCGTCGAGCGCCTTGCGCGTCACGTAGTCGTCGAGATTCGCGTCCTCGGCCTCGACCAGGCCGACGCGCACGCCCTTGGCGGCGTACTGGTTGTACTTCTGCGCCAGGCCGACGCGCTCCGTGGAGCGGCGCACGATCGGCAGGAAGCGCTCGCCCAGCGCGTCGGCGGTGGTACGGCGGAAGTACTCCGTGCCCGCCGTGTCGCCGCCCGTGAGAATGCCCTTGGCGTCCTGCACGCTCATCTGCCGCACCGCATCGACGAACAGCGCCTGCGCCTCCGGCACCGCCGCCTCGGCGGCGCGGTTGAGCGTCACGATCAGCTCGTCGGCGTAGCGCGCCATGCCGAAGCGGCGCATGTTCTTCTCGGCGCGGCGCAAGCCCTCGGGCAGCGGAATCTTCACGCGCGCGTCGCCGAGAAAGCCGTTCTCGCGTCCCAGCTGCGCCACCGCGGCGCGCGAGCCCTGGCTCAGAGCCGTCTTCAAGGCGTTGATCGCGTCGCGGTTGGAAATGTTCTCGAGCTGCGCCCAGGCGGGCGCCGCCATGACAAGCGCGACGATTAGCGCGAAAATGCGCATCCGGCTCTCCTCATGAAAACGCAGACCAAGCTTATCGCCGTCATCGCCGTGCTGGCAATCGCCGTCGGCGTCGCGTTCGGCATCCTGCAGCGCCCGGCGCAGCCGCAGGCGCGCTTCACCGCGCTCGCCGGCGCCAGCTTCAGCATTGCCGACCTGCGCGGGCGCGTCGTGCTGGTGAATTTCTGGGCCACCTCCTGCGCCACCTGCGTCGCGGAAATGCCGAAGATGGTCGAGACCTGGCGAAGGTACGCGCCGCGCGGCTACGAGATGGTGGCGGTGGCGATGCGCTACGACCATCCGAACGCCGTCGCGGAGTTCGCGCGGCAGCGGGCGCTGCCGTTTCGCGTTGCCCTCGACACGGCCGGCGCCGTGGCCCGGGCTTTCGGTAACGTCTGTGTCACGCCGACCACGTATCTTCTGGACCGCAATGGACGCGTGGTCGCGAAAGTTGTCGGCGAACCGGACTGGCCGGAGTTCCACGCGCGCATCGAGCGCGCGCTCGCCGCGCCCGCGTGAGATCGCGCAGCACGCCCTGAGCATCACCGCCCGCGCCTGGGGCAGGGTACGGCACCATCCGGAACCGGTGCGTAAACGCACTTTCGGGGGGTGGGAGGTTCTCTAAAGTGGACTTACGGCTGCAGCAGTTGCTGCGGCGAAAAGTTAACCACTTAAAGGAGCCTCACCATGAAACGTCAAATCCTCGCAGTTGCCATCGGCAGCCTGTTTGCGCTGCCCGCCTTCGCCGACGGCGAAATCGGCTTCGACTTCCGCACGG
>JBFFZT010000020.1:0-10673 GCA_041568535.1 Burkholderiales bacterium
CCACCTCGCTGAAAAAGCGCGTGCGGTCGATGCGTCGCCGCGACAGCTGGATCTTGGAGGCGTCGTAGTAGGCGCCTTCGAGCTGGCGCATCTCGCGACGCACCACCTCGTCGCGGGTCTTGCTGTTGCCCACCACGTTGATGCGGCGCACGTAGACGCGCCGCCCCGGGTCGATCAGCAGGGTGAAGGCCACGGTGCGCTTCTCCCGGTCCACCTCGGGCACGGCGTTCGCGTTGGCGAAGGCATAGCCGTCGTTGCCGAGCCGGTCGGCGATGGCTTTCTGCGACTCGATCAGCCGCTGGCGCGAGAACACGTCGCCCGGCCCGATGCGCAGCAGCTTCTCCAGCTCCTCCTTCGGCACCAACGTCTG
This sequence comes from Burkholderiales bacterium, assembly GCA_041568535.1. Taxonomy (GTDB): domain Bacteria; phylum Pseudomonadota; class Gammaproteobacteria; order Burkholderiales; family SG8-39; genus JAABQT01. Next base: position 371 of record JBFFZT010000020.1, read on the forward strand.
CCCGCCGATGCGCACCTCCGACACCGTGTACTTCTCGCCTTCGCTGATGTTGATCGTGATGTAGATGTCCTTGCGGTCGGGCGTGATCGACACCAGGGTGGACTCGATGTTGAAGTCGAGATAGCCCTGGTCCAGGTAGTGCGAGCGCAGCGTCTCCAGGTCCGCGGCCAGGCGCTGGCGCGAGTACTGGTCGTGCTTCGTGTACCAGGTCAGCCAGCCCGGCGTGCGCAGGACGAACAGCCCGAGCAGGTCCGCTGCGTCGAAGGCGCGCGCGCCGACGATGTTGATGTCGCGGATCTTCGCCACCTCGCCCTCGCTCACCGCGAAGCTGATCGCGACCCGGTTGCGCTCGAGCGGCGTGACGGTGGTCTGCACCTCCGCGGCGTACTTGCCACGCGACAGGTACTGGCGCTTGAGCTCCTGCTCGGCGCTGTCGAGGATGGCGCGGTCGAAGATGCGGCCCTCGCCCAGGCCGAGATCGCGCAGCGCCCCGCGCAGGCTGTCCACCGGAAACTCGCTCACGCCGGAGAAATCGACCTGCGCAATCGCCGGTCGCTCCTCCACCAGAATGACCAGCACTCCGTTCTCGGCCTCGAGGCGCACGTCCTTGAAGAAGCCGGTGGCGAACAGCGCGCGCAGCGCCTGCTGCGCCTTTTCCGCGGTCAGCGTCTCGCCCACCTTGATGGGCAGGTAGCTGAACACGGTGCCGGGGTCGGTGCGCTGCACGCCCTCGACGCGGATGTCCTTGACGGTGAACGCACGGAACTGCTGCGCGCCAGCCGCGCCCGCCGTCGCCAGCAGCGCCCAGGCGAGCGCGGCAATAATGCCCTTTCGCATCGGCAGGTTCCGCTCTAGCCGGCGAACAGGCGCGTCAGGTCGTTGTAGAAGGCGAACGCCATCAGCACCAGGAGAAGCGCGATGCCGACCCGCTGCCCGAATTCGATGGCGCGATCCGACGCCGGGCTGCCCTTGAGCAGCTCGATCAGGTAGAACATCAGGTGGCCGCCATCGAGGGGGGGAATGGGCAGCAGATTGAGCACCCCGAGGCTGATGCTGATCAGGGCGAGGAACGTCACGTAGGGAATCCAGCCGAGCTGCGCCGACTGCCCGGCGAAGTCGGCGATGGTCACGGGCCCGGACAGGTTCTTCCAGGACACCTGGCCGAGCAGCATCCTGCCGAGCATGCGCAGGCTGAAAATCGAGATGTCCCAGGTCTTGACGACGGCCTGGCCGAGGCTGTCGAGCGGTCCATGGCGCACCTGCACGAAGATGCGCTCGGCGTGGGCTGCCGGGATCTGCGGCGCGGCGCCGATGCGCCCGATGTGCTCGCCGTTCACCACGACGTCCTCGGGCGTGACCTGCACGGTCATGCTGAGATCGCCGCGCTCGATGCGCAGGTCGGCCGAGCGCCCCGGCCGGCGCCGCACCTCGCGCACCAGGTCTTCCCAGGTGGCCACCGGGCGCTCGTCGACGTGCGTCACGCGGTCGCCCGGCGCCAGCCCGGCGCGCTCGGCGGCGCTGCCCGAGACCACCTGGCCCAGGACCGGATCCAGCGCGGGCCGGTGCAGCCGCAGCCCGATGCGCTCCAGGACGTCGCTTTCCACCTCGTGCGCCGGATACTCGCGCAGGTCCAGCGTCAAGGTGGAAATCCGCTCGCGGGCATCGAGCACCTCGATCTGCAGCGACTCGCGCTGCAGCGCAGCCTGCAGCACGCGCCAGCGCAGCGCCTGCCACGTCGCGATGGGCTCGCCGTCGACGGCACGCACCAGATCGCCGCCGCGTATGCCCGCCGCACTCGCCAGCGTGGCGGCCGGCGGCTCGGCCAGCACCGGCCGCGCTTCGGGCAGGCCGACCATGTACAGGCCGGCGTACACGGCAATGGCGAACAGGAAATTGAACGCCGGACCGGCGACGACGATCAGGATCCGCCGGAACACGCTTTGCCGGTTGAAGGCGCGCGCTGCCTCCGCGGGCGGCACCGGTGCCTCGCGCTCATCCAGCATCTTCACGTAGCCGCCGAACGGGATGGCCGCGATCACCCATTCGGTGCGGTCGCGGCCCTTGCGCCAGACGGCGAGCGGGCGCCCGAAGCCGACAGAGAAGCGCAGTACCTTGACCCCGCAGAGGCGCGCCACCAGATAGTGGCCGTACTCGTGCACGACGATCAGCACGCCGAGCGCGACGATGAAGGACGCGACGGTGTGCAGGAACGTCATGCCGCCTGACCCATGAGCCGCGCGACGCACTGCTCCGCGGCGCGCCGGGCGCGCGCGTCGGCCTCCAGGACATGCTCCAGGGTGGCCGCAGCGGTGGCGGCCACGCGCCCCAGCGTTTCCTCGATCACGGGCGCGATCCCGGTGAAACGCAGGCGGCCCGCGAGGAACGACGCCACCGCGACCTCGTTGGCGGCGTTGAGCACCGCCGGCCCGGTTCCCCCGGCGCGCAGCGCCGCGTAGGCGAGGCCCAGGCAGGGAAAGCGCGTCGCGTCCGGCTCCTCGAAGGTCAGCTTGCCCACGGCGCTCAGATCGAGCGCGCGCGCGCCGGACTCGATGCGCTCGGGAAAGCCGAGCGCGTGCGCAATGGGCACGCGCATGTCGGGGTTCGAAAGTTGTGCGATCACCGAGCCGTCCAGGTACTCGACCAGGGAATGCACCACGCTTTGCGGATGGATCAGCACCCCGATGCGCTCGGCCGGCAGGCCGAACAGCCAGTGCGCCTCGATCACTTCCAGCCCCTTGTTCATCATGGTGGCCGAATCGACCGAGATCTTTCGCCCCATGACCCAGTTCGGGTGAGCACAGGCCTCGTCCGGCGTCACCCGCGCCAGGTCCTGCAGCGGCGTGACGCGGAACGGCCCGCCCGAAGCGGTGAGCTGGATGCGGCGTACCCCGGCCTGCGTGACGCCCTCGCCCGCCTGCGGCAGGCACTGAAACACGGCGTTGTGCTCGCTGTCGATCGGCAGCAGGACTGCGCGCGCCTCGCGCGCCGCGCGCATGAACAGCGGCCCGGCCATCACCAGGGCCTCCTTGTTGGCAAGGAGCACGCGCTTGCCGGCGCGCGCCGCGGCCAGCGTCGCGGGCAGTCCCGCGGCGCCGACGATTGCCGCCATGACCGTGTCGCCCGCCGCCGCCGCGGCAAGCTCCGCGAGCGCGTCGGGCCCGAAGCGCAGCTCGCATCCGGCCTCGGCGAAGCGCCGCGCCCAGGCGCTGTCCGGGGCGCTCCCCGAGAGCACGGCATGGCGCGGCCGATGGCGCTCGCACAGCTGCAGCAGCTGCTGCGCCGAGGTGTGGGCGGTCAGCGCCTCCACGCGATAGCGCTGCGGGTGCCGGGCAACGACGTCCAGCGTGCTCGAGCCGATCGACCCGGTGGCGCCCAGGAGCAGCAGGCTGCGCGGCTGCCGCGGTTCGGCGTTGCGGGGTTCGGGCGTCATGTCCGGGTGATCTGGTTGAGCAGCAGGGCGGCGATCGGCAGGGTCGGCAGCACGCTATCGAGGCGGTCGAGCACGCCGCCATGGCCGGGAAGCAGCACGCCACTGTCCTTTGCGCCAGCGCGCCGCTTCAGCGCCGACTCGAACAGGTCGCCCACGATGCTCACGCCGCACAGCACCGTGGCGCCGGCCAGGTACGGCACCCAGGTCGCCCCTTGCACCTGCGGCCCCAACGACGCGCCCGGCAACGCCCAAATGATAGCGTAGATGATGCAGGCTCCCGCGGCGCCCGCGACCCCTTCCCAGGTCTTGCCGGGGCTGATCGACGGCGCCAGGCGCCGCCGCCCGAAGGCGTTGCCCGCGAAGTACGCGGCGGTGTCGGCGACCCAGACCAGCCCGAGGACCATCAGCAGCTGGCCAGGCGGCAGCGACAGCGCGGCAAAGCCAGCGAGCAGCAGCGCGACGACGCCGGCACCGGCGAGTGCGAGGCGACCGGATCGCTCCACACCCCAGCGCAGCCAGGCCGGCACGAGCAGCAGCCAGAACGCGGCCCCGGCGGCGAGCAGCGCGTCGCTCGCCCGCGGCCCGGCCTGGGGTAGCCAGGCGATCACAACCACCGACGCGCCGATCGCGGCGCCGTAGAGCAGCGCGGCACGCGCCGTCAGGCCGGCAAGGCGGGCCCATTCGAGCCCGGCAAGCACGAGCACCGCGCCGACCAGGGATCCGAAATAGCGCCGCTCGAGCAGCAGCAGGGCGCCGAGAAACACCACCAGCAGCGCCGCGGCCGTGAGGACGCGCCGCGCCAGTCCTTCAGGCCAGCGCACCGCTCGCCGCGGACTGGGCCCGCTTCGCCTCCTCGAGCTGCTCGCTGGTGCGGCCGAAGCGGCGCTCGCGGCGCGCATACGAAGCGATAGCCGCATCCAGCGCCGCGGCGCCGAAATCCGGCCACAGCGTCTCGGTGAAGTACAGCTCGGTGTACGCCAGCTGCCAAAGCAGGAAATTGCTCACGCGCTGCTCGCCGCCGGTGCGGATGAACAGGTCCGGCTCCGGCGCGTAGCTCATCGCCAGGTACGGCGCGACATGCGCTTCCTCGATCGGACCGTGCGCGCGCTCCGGGTGCGCGCGCAGCATGCGGCCGAGCGCCTGCAGGATGTCCCAGCGGCCGCCGTAGTTCGCGGCCACGGTGAGGGTGAGGCGCGTGTTGGCGGCCGTGGTGCGCTCGCCCTGCTCGATCAGCTGGCGCATGCGCGCGTCGAACCGCGACAGGTCGCCCACGACGCGCAGGCGTATGCGGTTGCGGTGCAGCTTCTCGACTTCGCTGGTCAGCGCAAGGTGGAACAGCTGCATGAGCAGCGCCACTTCGTCGGCGGGACGGCGCCAGTTCTCGGAGCTGAACGCGAACAGCGTGAGGAACTGCACGCCGCGCTCGGCGCAGGCCTGCACCGTGTCGCGCACCGCCTCGACGCCGCGCTTGTGCCCGGCGAAGCGCGGCAGGTGGCGCTGCTTGGCCCAGCGGCCGTTGCCGTCCATGATGATGGCGACGTGCCGCGGCACGTCGCCGTGCTCGGGTATCGCCTGCGTTGTGCTCTCGGAAGTCACGCCCTAGACCGCGAGAAGCTCGGCTTCCTTCTGCTGCAGCAGCTTGTCGATCTCTCCGATCGAGCGGTCGGTGAGCTTCTGCACGTCGTCCTGCGCGCGCCGCTCGTCGTTCTCCGAGACCTCCTTCTTCTTCAGCGCCTCCTTGAGGTGGTGGTTGGCGTCGCGGCGCAGGTTGCGCACCGCGACGCGCGCGTTCTCCGCCTCATGGCGCACCACCTTGATCAGCTCCTTGCGCCGTTCCTCGGTCAGAGCCGGCATCGGCACGCGCACGGTGTCGCCCATGCTGGCCGGGTTGAGGCCGAGGTCGGAGTCGCGGATCGCCTTTTCCACCGGCTGCAGCATCTTCTTCTCGAACGGCGCCACGCCGATGGTGCGCGCATCGAGCAGCGTCACCTTGGCCACCTGGTTGAGCGGCGTCGGCGTGCCGTAGTAGTCGACGGTGATGTGGTCGAGCAGGCCGGTGTGCGCGCGCCCGGTGCGCACCTTGGACAGGTCGGCCTTGAACGACTCGACGCTCTTCGCCATCTTCTGCTCGGTCGTCTTCCTCAGTTCGGCTAGCATGGCATTCTCCTTCAGACGTGCACCAGCGTGCCCTCGTCCTCGCCGGCGACCACGCGCAGCAGCGCGTCCTTCTTGAAGATGCTGAACACGTTCACCGGCAGCTTCTGGTCGCGACACAGCGCCAGCGCGGTCGCATCCATCACCTTCAGGTTGCGCTGGATCGCCTCGTCGAAACTGAGCCGCGCGTAGCGCGTCGCGGCGCGATCCTTCTTCGGGTCGGCCGTATAGACGCCGTCCACCTTGGTCGCCTTGAGCACGATCTCGGCGCCGACTTCGCTCGCGCGCAGCGCGGCGGCCGTGTCGGTGGTGAAGAACGGATTGCCCGTGCCCGCCGCGAACACCACGATGCGGCCCTCCTCCAGGTAGCGGATCGCCTTGCCGCGGATGTAGGGCTCCACGACCTGCTCGATGTTGAGCGCCGACTGCACGCGGCAGTCGAGCCCCGCGCGGCGCATGGCATCCTGCAGCGCGAGCGCGTTCATCACCGTCGCCAGCATGCCCATGTAGTCCGCGGTGGCGCGGTCCATGCCCGCCGCGCCCGGCGCGACGCCGCGGAAGATGTTGCCGCCGCCGATGACCACGCCGAGCTCCACGCCGAGGCGCGCGACGGCGGCGATCTCCTGCACGATGCTCTCGATGGTCTGCCGGTTGATGCCGTAGGGGTCGCCCCCCATGAGCGCTTCGCCGGAGAGCTTGAGCAGGATGCGCTTGTACTTTGCTGCGTACTTCGCGTCGATCGCGGCTTCGCGCGGTTTCATGGCTCTGGCTAGCGCCCCGCCCCCGCCGTGGCCCGCACTTCGGCGGCGAAGTCACTGCCCTTCTTCTCGATGCCCTCGCCCACCACCAGCAGCCGGTAGCCGTGCAGCTTCGCCTTCTTCGCCGCCAGCACCTTCTCCACCGTCTGCTTGTCGTCCTTGACGAAGGGTTGGCCGAGCAACGTGATCTCGCTGAGCGCCTTGTTCACCGCGCCCTCGACCATCTTCGCCACGATCTCCGGCGGCTTGCCCGACTCCTTGGCCCGGGCCGCGGCAATGTCGCGCTCGCGCGCGATATCCTCGGCCGGCACGTCCGATTTCGCCTGGTAGCGCGGCTTGAACGCCGCGATGTGCATGGCGAGGTCCTTGCCCAGATCGTCTGCCGCCTCGACGTCGACCAGCACGCCGATCTTCGCGCCGTGCACGTACAGCGCGAGGCGCCCTTGCGCCGGCAGGCGCACGAACCGCCGCAGCGTGATGTTCTCGCCGATCTTCTGCACCAGCGCCTGCCGGCGCGGCTCGAAGCTCGCCAGCCCCTGCACGTCCGCTGGGTTCGTCCTGGCCACCGCCTCCGCCAGCTCCCGCGCGAAGGCGAGGAAGTCTTCGTTCTTGGCCACGAAATCGGTTTCGCAGTTGAGCTCGACCAGCGCGCCGAGCTTCGCGTCGGGCGCGAGCCATGCCCCGATCACGCCCTCGGCAGCCACCCTGCCGGCGGCCTTGCTCGCCTTGGCGCCGCTCTTGATGCGCAGCAGCTCCTCGGCCTTCTTCAGGTCGCCGCCCGCTTCGGCGAGCGCCTTCTTGCATTCCATCATTCCGAGCCCGGTCAGCTCGCGCAGCTCCTTCACCAGGCTTGCACTGATCTCCGCCATCACGTCATGCTCCAGAAGTCAAAAAAAGGGGCCGAAGGCCCCCGGGTACCGCGTGTCGAGCCGGGTTCAGGCGTCCCCCTCGTCGTCGACTTCGACGAACTCGTCGCGCGATGCCGCGGCCACTTCCTCGACCGCGTTCGAGCGCCCGTCGAGCACCGCGTCGGCGATGCCGCGCGCGTACAGGCGGATCGCCCGGCTCGAATCGTCGTTGCCCGGAATCACGTAGCTGATGCCCTCGGGCGAATGATTGGTGTCGACGACGCCGACCACGGGGATGCCGAGCTTCACCGCTTCGGCAATGGCGCCCTTCTGGTAACCGACGTCGATCACGAACAGCGCGTCGGGCAGGCTCGTCAGGTCCTTGATGCCGCCGAGCGAGCGCTGCAGCTTCGCCAGCTCGCGCTGCAGTCCGAGGGCCTCCTTCTTCGCCATGCTCTCGAAGGTGCCGTCCTCGGCCATCTGCTCCATTTCCTTCAGGCGCTTGATGGACTGCTTGACGGTCTTGAAGTTGGTCAGCATGCCGCCGAGCCAGCGGTGGTCGACGAACGGCATGCCGCAGCGCAGCGCCTCCTCGCGCACGATCTCGCGCGCCTGGCGCTTGGTGCCGACCATCAGGATCGAGCCGCGGTTGGCCGCGAGCTGGCGCACGTACTTGAGCGCCTCCTGATACAGCACCAGGGTCTTCTCAAGGTTGATGATATGGATCTTGTTGCGATGGCCGAAGATGTACGGTGCCATCTTCGGGTTCCAGTACCGGGTCTGGTGTCCGAAGTGGACCCCAGCCTCCAGCATTTGACGCATGGTTGCAGACACTGCGTGCTCCTTAGGGTTATGGTCTGCCGCCCCGGTCAACCGAAAACCCTTGCGGGCACCCTAACCGGCCGGGACGGGAAATTTGGCCAGCGGCAAGCCGCGAGCCAGCCCAAAATTCTAGCATAATCAGCCTTTTTCTCATCCCATGGCGGCAGTTCTGAAGACACCCGAGGAAGCCGAAAAGATGCGCGTCGCCGGCCGGCTGGCCGCGGAGGTCCTCGACTACATCGCCCCCCACGTGAAGCCTGGCGTGTCGACCGGGGCCCTGAACGACCTGTGCCACGCCTACATGGTCGGGGTCCAGGGCACCACGCCCGCGCCGCTCAACTACGCGCCGCCGGGCTACAAGCCGTTCCCGAAGTCGATCTGCACGTCGGTGAACCATCAGGTGTGCCACGGCATTCCGGGCGAGCGCGTGCTCAAGCCCGGCGACATCCTCAACATCGACATCACGGTGATCAAGGACGGCTTTCACGGCGACTCGAGCCGCATGTTCTACGTCGGCGAGCCGAGCATCCAGGCGCGCCGCCTGGTGGAAGTCACCTACGAATGCATGTGGGCGGGCATCCGGCAGGTGCGCGCCGGCGCGCATCTCGGCGACCTCGGCGCGGCGATCCAGGCACACGCCGAAAAGCACGGCTACTCGGTGGTGCGGGAGTTCTGCGGGCATGGCATCGGCCGGCGCTTCCACGAGGACCCGCAGGTCCTGCACTACGGCAAGCCCGGCACCGGCCTGCGGCTGGAAGCCGGCATGACGTTCACCGTGGAGCCGATGATCAATGCCGGCAAGGCCGCGATCCGCGAGCTGGCGGACGGCTGGACCATCGTCACCAAGGACCACAGCCTCTCGGCGCAGTGGGAGCACACGGTGCTCGTCACGCAGGAAGGTTTCGAGGTCCTCACGACCTCGGCCGGCGCACCGCCGGCGCCGGCGCTGCCCGCCCCCTCCTGACATGAGCGCGGTGCCTGCGCCGACGGAGCAGTGGCGCGCAGGGCTGCTGGCCGGCCGCAGCGCGCTGCGCCAGTCGTACCTGCGCGCCGCCGCGCCGCAGCGCCAGCTGCGGGCGCACAGCCGGCTCATCGACCGCACGCTGCGCGGTCTGTGGCAGGCGCTGCGCCCCGCAGCGCGCGCCACCCTGGTCGCCACCGGCGGCTATGGGCGCGGCGAGCTCTTCCCGTACTCCGACATCGACGTGCTGGTGCTCCTGGCCGGGGCGCCCGGTCCCGCGGAGCGCGCCAGCCTCGAGCGCCTGGTCGGCGTGTTCTGGGATGTCGGCCTGGAAGTCGCGCACAGCGTGCGCACGGTGCAGGAGTGCGTCGACGCCGCAGCGGCGGACATCACCGTGCAAACCGCGTTGCTGGAATCGCGCTTTCTCGCCGGCAGCCGCGGGCTTTACGGCGAGCTGACCGCCGCAGTGACGCGCACGCTGGATGCGCAGGGCTTTTTCAAGCATAAGCGCCTGGAGCAGGAGCAGCGCCACGCCAAGCACCAGGACACCGCGTACGCCCTCGAGCCGAACCTGAAGGAAGCGCCGGGCGGCATGCGCGATCTGCAGACCATCCACTGGATCGCGCGCGCCTGCGGCCTCGGCCGACACTGGCTCGACCTGCACCGCCACGGCCTGGTGCTGCGCGCCGAGGCGGTGCAGCTCGCACGGCACGAAAACCTGCTGCACGATCTGCGCATCCGCCTGCACTATCTGGCGGGGCGGCGCGAGGATCGCATCGTCTTCGACTATCAGACGCCGCTCGCCGAGCAGTGCGGCTACCGCGGCTCGCCCACGCGCCGCGCGAGCGAGCAGCTGATGCAGCGCTACTACACCACCGCCAAGGCGGTCACGCAGCTCAACACCATCCTGCTGCAGAACCTGGAAGCGCGCCTCATCGGCGAATCCGACGCCACGCCCCTTGCCCTCAATGAGCGCTTCCAGGTGCGCGGCGAGCGCCTCGAAGCCTGCGCCGAGGATCTGTTCGAGCGCGAGCCGCGCGCCATCCTCGAGAGCTTCGTGCTGCTGCAGCAGCACCAGGAGCTGCGCGGCATGACCGCGGCTACGCTGCGCGCGCTGTGGCGGGCGCGGCCGCGCGTCAACGCGCGGCTGCGGCGCGATCCGGTGGCGCGGTTGCTGTTCCTGCATTTCCTGCAGCAGCCGCGCGGCATCGTGCACGAGTTCCGGCGCATGAACCAGTACGGCATCCTCGGGCGCTACCTGCCCGAGTTCGGCCGCATCGTCGGCCAGATGCAGCACGACCTGTTCCACGTCTATACCGTGGACCAGCAC
>JBFFZT010000021.1:0-10659 GCA_041568535.1 Burkholderiales bacterium
CCGAGCAGGCCGAAGCGATCGCGCGAGCCCTGCTCGAAGCCCTGCAGCTTGAGCTGCACCACGTAGCGCGCGCCGGTCGCGCCCCCCACCTTCCGCAGCACGTCGGCCGAGAACAGGCCGGTGTCGCGGTAGTCGTTGTACATGTGCTTGTACGCGTCGCCCAGCTTGGCGCGGTTCACGGCGCCCAGCGTTTCCGCCAGCGTGATCACGCGCAGCGCGGGACGGCGCTGGCGCAGCACCTCGGCGAAGGTCAGCGCGACCGCCTGCGTTTCCTGCTCCAGCCCGGTGACGGTGGACGGGGTGATGAAGGCGATGCCGCCGGCCTCCAGGTCGCCCGGACGCAGCCCGTTGCGCTGCTCGTGCAGCGTAGGAAAGATCTGCGTGCCGTAGCACCCCGTGAGCGCGAGGCACAGCGCAATCAGCGCGAGCCTCATAGGTTGAGCGCGCGCTTGTCGACCGCGAGGGCCGCTTCCTTCATCGCCTCGGACAGCGTGGGGTGCGCGTGGCAGATCATGGCGAGGTCCTCGCTCGAGCCGCGGAACTCCATCGCCACCACGGCTTCGGCGATCAGCTCGCCGGCGAACGGCCCCATCACGTGCACCCCGAGGATCTCGTCCGTCTGCGCGTGCGCCAGGATCTTCACCAGCCCCGCCGATTCGCCGAGCGCGCGCGCGCGGCCGTTGGCCGAGAACGGGAAGGTGCCGGCGCGGTACTCGACGCCGTCGGCCTTGAGCTGCTGCTCGGTCTTGCCGACCCAGGCGATCTCGGGCGCGGTGTAGATCACCCAGGGCACCGTGTTGAAGTCGACGTGCGGCTTCTTGCCGGCGATGCGCTCGGCGACCGCCGCGCCTTCCTCCTCGGCCTTGTGCGCGAGCATCGGCCCGCGCACCGCGTCGCCGATCGCCCACACGCCGGGCAGGTTGGTACGGCAATCCTCATCCACCAGGATGAAGCCCTTGTCGTCGAGCTTGAGACCCGCGGCGGCGGCGTTCAGGCCCTCGGTGTTCGGCACCCGCCCGATCGACACGATGAGCCTGTCGCATTCCAAGGTCTTACTCGAGATATCTGACACAGAATATTGAATAGTAACTGTTTTCTTTGATACAGAAACCTTCGAGATCTTCACGCCGAGCTGGATGTCGAGACCCTGCTTGGCGAAGACCTTGGCGGCTTCCTTGGCGATCTGCTGGTCGGCGGCGCCGAGAAATTCCGGCAGCGCCTCGAGAATCGTCACCTCGGCGCCGAGGCGGCGCCAGACGCTGCCGAGCTCGAGGCCGATGACCCCGGCGCCGACGATACCGAGGCGCTTCGGCACCTCGGTCAGGGCCAGGGCGCCGGCGTTGCTGAGGATCATCTTCTCGTCGAATTCCGCCCCCGGCAGCGCGCGCGCCGTCGAGCCGGTGGCCACGATCACGTGCTTGGCGCTGAGCGTTTCCTTGCCCACGGCTACGTAATGACCGCCCTTGCTCGAGGCCGCCAGGCTGCCGCGGCCGTGGAAGAAGGCGACCTTGTTTTTCTTGAAGAGGTACGTGATGCCGTCGTTGTTCTGCTTCACCACCTTGTCCTTGCGCTTGAGCATCTGCGCAAGATCCAGCTCCAGCCCCTTCACCTTCACGCCGTGCTCGGCGAAGCCGTGCCCCGCCTGCTCGAAGTTCTCCGAGGATTGCAGCAGCGCCTTGGAAGGGATGCAGCCGACGTTGGTGCAGGTGCCGCCGAGCGCCGCCTTGCCGTCCGCGCCCTGCCACTCGTCCACGCAGGCGACCGCGAGGCCGAGCTGCGCAGCGCGGATCGCGGCGATGTAGCCGCCGGGTCCGGCCCCGATCACCACTACGTCGAAAGCCTGCGCCACGCTAGATCTCGAGCGCGAGCCGCGCCGGCTCCTCCAGCGCTTCCTTCATGGCGACGAGGGTGAGCACCGCCTCGCGCCCGTCGATGATGCGGTGGTCGTACGACAGCGCCAGGTAGTTCATCGGCCGGATCACGATCTGGCCGTCTTCGACCACCGGGCGCTCCTTGGTGGCGTGGATGCCGAGGATCGCCGACTGCGGCGGATTGATGATCGGCGTCGAGAGCATGGAGCCGAACACCCCGCCGTTGGAGATGGAGAAGGTGCCGCCGGTAAGGTCCTCCAGCGCGAGCTTGCCGTCCTGCGCCTTCTTGCCGAACTCGGCGATCTTCTTCTCGATGGCCGCGAAGCCGAGCTGGTCGGCGTCGCGCACGATCGGCACCACCAGGCCGCGCGGACTGCCCACGGCGACGCCGATGTCGAAATAGCCGTGGTAGACGATGTCGGCGCCGTCGATCGAGGCGTTGACGATCGGGTATTTCTTCAGCGCGTGCACCGCCGCCTTGACGAAGAACGACATGAAGCCCAGGCGCACGCCGTGCTCCTTCTCGAAGCGCTCCTGGTACTTCTTGCGCAGGTCCATCACCGGCTGCATGTTCACTTCGTTGAAAGTGGTGAGGATCGCCGCGGTCGACTGCGACTGCACCAGGCGCTCGGCGATGCGCGCGCGCAGGCGCGACATCGGCACGCGCTCCTCCGGGCGTCCCGAGAGCATCTGCTCGACGCTCACCGGCGCGGGCGGCTGCGGCAGGGGACCTTTGGCGGCGGGGGCGGCGGCGGGCGCGGGTCGCGATCCCGCCTGCAGCACGTCGGCCTTGGTCACTCTTCCATCCCTGCCCGTCCCCTGCACGCTCGCCAGATCGACGCCCTGCTCCGCGGCGGCTTTGCGCGCAGCGGGAGCGGCGGCTGCGGGTTTCGCGCCTTCTGCCGCGGAAGGCGCGGCAGAAGGCGCGATCGATTTGGAAGGCTCCTTGGGCGCTTCCTTCTTGGCGGGCGCCGCTGCCGCGGAGGCCTTGCCCTCGGTATCGATCTTCGCGATCACCTCGCCCGCCGTCACCGTGCCCTTGTCGCCCTTCAGGATGCTCACCAGCACGCCGTCGGCGGGACTGGGCAGCTCGAGCACCACCTTGTCGGTCTCGATGTCGATCAGGTTCTCGTCGCGCTTCACCGCCTCGCCCTGCTTCTTGTGCCAGGCGAGCAGGGTCGCTTCGGACACCGATTCGGAGAGCTGCGGCACTTTGACTTCAATCAGCATCTAGCCGTCCTTTCGCGCCGAGCTCTGCAACGGCATCACCAGGTTGTCGGTGATCGGCGCAAACGCGGCTTCCACCAGCGCTTTTTGCTGCTCCAGGTGCAGCGACAGGTAGCCCACCGCGGGCGAGGCCGACGACGCGCGCATGGCGTAGGCGAGCTGCTGGTCCGGACGCATGTGCCTGAGCAGGTAGTGCTGGATGCGGTGCCACGCCCCCTGGTTGCCCGGCTCTTCCTGGCACCACACGATCTCGTTGGCGCTGGCGTAGCGGTCGATGGTGGCCTGGAAGTCGTCGTGCGGGAACGGATAGAGCTGCGCGATGCGGATGATCGCCACGTCCTCGCGCGCCAGCTCCTTTCGCTTCGCCGTCAGGTCGAAGAACACCTTGCCGCTGCAGAAGATCACCCGCGTCACCTTCTCGGGCTTGAGGTCCTCGTTCCACTCCGTGTTCACCGCCTTGAAGCTGCTCTCGGCGAACTCCGTGATCGGCGACACCGATTCCTTGTGCCGCAGCAGGCTCTTCGGCGTGAAGATGACGAGCGGCTTGCGGTACGGCCGGACCATCTGCCGGCGCAGGAGGAAAAACAGCTGCACCGGCGTGGCCGGCATGCACACCTGGATGTTGTAGTCGGCGCACAACTGGAGGAAGCGCTCGATGCGCCCGGAAGAGTGCTCCGGGCCCTGGCCCTCGTAGCCATGCGGCAGCATCATCACCATGCCGCAGATGCGGCCCCACTTCACTTCGCCCGAGGCGATGAACTGGTCGATCACCACCTGCGCGCCGTTCATGAAGTCGCCGAACTGCGCTTCCCACACCACCAGCTCGTTCGGCTCGGAGGTGGAGTAGCCGTACTCGAACCCGAGCACCGCCTCCTCGGAGAGCACCGAGTCGATGACCGCGATGTCGCCCTGGTTGGGCGCAATGTGCTGCAGCGGGATGTAGGTGCCGGCATCGAACTTCTCGCGATTCTGGTCGTGCAGCACGGCATGGCGGTGGAAGAACGTGCCGCGCCCGCTGTCCTGGCCCGAGATGCGCACTGCGTAGCCATCCTTGAGCAGCGACGCGTAGGCGAGGTTCTCCGCCATGCCCCAGTCCACCGGGATCTTGCCCTGTCCCATCAGCCGCCGGTCGGCGATGATCTTCTCCACGCGCGGGTGCAGCTTGAAGTTGGGCGGGATCGTGGTCAGGCGCTCGGCGAGCGCCTGCAGGTCGGCCAGGGGAATTCGCGTGTCGTCGTGCTCGTTCCACTTCGTGCCCTTGAACTTGGACCAGTCGACCGCGAACGGCGGCTTGTAGTTGGAGAGAATGGTCTTATTGGTGTGGAAGCCGCCTTCGAGCGCCTGGCGGTAGTTGGCCGACACCTTGTCGGCCTCGTCGGCCTCGATCACGCCCTGCGCGAGCAGCCGTTCGGCGTAGAGCTTGCGCGTGCCCGGATGCTTGTTGATGATCTTGTACATCAGCGGCTGCGTCACCATCGGCTCGTCCTGCTCGTTGTGGCCGAGCTTGCGGAAGCACACCAGGTCCACCACCACGTCCTTGCGGAACTGGGTGCGGAAATCGAGCGCCATCTCGATCGCCATCACCGCCGCCTCGGGATCGTCGCCGTTCACGTGGAAGATCGGCGCCTCGATCATCTTCATCACGTCGGTGCAATACAGCGTCGAGCGCACGTCGCGCGCATCCGACGTGGTGAAGCCGATCTGGTTGTTGATGACGATGTGCACCGTGCCGCCGGTGCCGTAGCCGCGCGTCTGCGACAGGTTCAGCGTCTCCTGCACCACGCCCTGGCCGGCGACCGCGGCGTCGCCGTGGATCAGCACCGGCAGCACCTGCGAGCCGTCGCGGTCCTTGCGGCGGTGCTGGCGCGCGCGCACCGAGCCCTCGACCACCGGGTTCACGATCTCCAGGTGCGAGGGGTTGAAGGCGAGCGTCAGGTGCATCGGCCCGCCCGGCGTGTTGATGTCGGAGGAGAAGCCCTGGTGGTACTTGACGTCGCCGGCGAGCACCGAGGGGTCGTGCTCGCCCTCGAACTCGCGGAACAGGTCCTTCGGCATCTTGCCGAGGATGTTGACGAGCACGTTGAGGCGCCCGCGGTGCGCCATGCCGATGACCAGCTCCTGCACGCCCGCCGCGCCGGCGCGCTGCAGCAGGTGGTCGAGCATCGGGATCAGCGTGTCGCCGCCCTCGAGCGAGAAGCGCTTCTGGCCGACGTAGCGCGTGTGCAGGTAGCGCTCCAGCCCTTCGGCCGCGGTGAGGCGCTCGAGGATGTGCTTCTTCTCGTCAGCGGAGAAGCTCGGGCGCGAGCGGATGGGCTCGAGGCGTTCCTGGATCCAGCGTTTTTCGGCGCGGCTGTCGAGATACATGTACTCCACGCCAAGCGTGCCGCAGTACGTGTCCCTGAGGTGCTGGATGATCTCGCGCAGCGTCGCCTGCTCGGCGCCCATGTAGGTGCCGGTGTTGAAAGGCGTGTCGAGGTCGGCGTCGCCCAGGTCGTAGTAACCCGGCTCGAGCTCGACGATGTGCGGCTTGGGCAGGCGCTTGAGCGGATCGACGTCGGCGACCAGGCAGCCGCGAAAGCGGTATTCCGCCACGAGCTGGATCACCGACACCTGCTTGCGGTCGGGCGCCGGCCCGGCCGACGGCCGCGCCGGCCCGGCCTTGGCGCGCTGCGCGAACGCCTCCACGATCGGCGCGTGCGCCACGTCGCGCACCGCGCCGCCGGCCGCCGGCACGCGCTGCAGGCGCTCGAAGTACTCGCGCCACTGCGCGGGCACCGCCTGCGGGTCTTCGAGCCACTGCTCGTAGAGCTGCTCGACGAACGGCGCGTTGCCGCCGAACAGGTACGAGTTGGCGAGAAACTCCTTCATCATGGCCTCATCTCCTCGCCAGCGGCACCACTTCGCGGCGCTGCGCGCCCTTGTACAGCTGGCGCGGGCGGCCGATCTTGTATTCCGGATCGGCGATCATCTCCTGCCACTGCGCGATCCAGCCGACGGTGCGCGCGAGGGCGAAGATGCAGGTGAACATCGACACCGGAATGCCGAGCGCGCGCTGCACGATGCCCGAGTAGAAGTCGACGTTGGGATACAGCTTGCGCTCGACGAAGTAGGCGTCCTCGAGCGCGATCTTCTCCAGCGCCAGCGCCAGCTTGAACAGCCGGTCGTTGTGCAGGCCGAGCTCGTTCAGCACCTCGTGGCAGGTCTCGCGCATCAGCTTGGCGCGCGGGTCGTGGTTCTTGTAGACGCGGTGGCCGAAGCCCATCAGGCGCACGCCGGAGTTCTTTTCCTTGGCCTTCTTGATGAACTCGCCGATCTTCGACACGTCGCCGATGTCCTCCAGCATCTGCAGGCAGGCTTCGTTGGCGCCGCCGTGCGCGGGGCCCCACAGGCAGGCGATACCCGCGGCGATGCAGGCGAACGGGTTGGCCCCGGAGGAGCCCGCGAGCCGCACGGTCGAGGTGGAGGCGTTCTGCTCGTGGTCGGCGTGCAGGATGAAGATGCGGTCCAGGGCGTGCACCAGCACGTCGTTCACCTTGTACTCCTCCGCCGGCACCGCGAACATCATGCGCATGAAGTTCGCCGTGTACGAGAGCTCGTTCTTCGGATACATGAACGGCTGCCCGACGGTGTACTTGTAGGCCATCGCCGTGATGGTCGGCAGCTTCGCGATCAGGCGAAACGCCGAGATCTTGCGGTGCTCGGGGTCGTTGATGTCCAGGGAGTCGTGATAGAAGGCCGACAGCGCGCCCACCACCCCGACCATCACCGCCATCGGGTGCGTGCCGCGCCGGAACCCGGTGAAAAAGCGCGTCAGCTGGTCGTGCACCATGGTGTGGCGCGTGACGATGCCGTCGAACTCGCCCTTTTGCCGCGCGCTGGGCAGCTCGCCGTTCAGCAGCAGGTAGCAGACCTCGAGGAAGTCGCAGTGCTTGGCCAGCTGCTCGATCGGGTAGCCGCGGTACAGCAGGATGCCGGCGTCGCCGTCGATGTAGGTGATGGTCGAGTTGCAGCTCGCCGTCGACAGGAACCCCGGGTCGTAGGTGAACACGCCGGTCTTGCCGTACAGCGTGCGGATGTCGACCACGTCCGGCCCGATGGTGCCGGAGAGCACCGGGAACTCGATCTGCTGCCCGTTATGCAGCGTCAACGTCGCTTTCTTGTCCATGCGATTCCTTCCTTAGCCGGCGCGAAGGCGCGCCACGATGCCCCTCAGGCTCCCATCGTAGCGCTCGCTGCGTCCGCTCACGATGTCCCATAGATCGTTATCCGGCAGGTCGAGCAGCGCGTCGAGCGCCGCGTCCTCCGGGTACTGCCGCAGGTAGCGCTCCAGCACCAGGTCGAGCTCGAGCAGCCCGCGACGGCACTTCCACTTCAGCCGGTCGCGCGCCGCGCGGTCCATCACACGGTCCTCTTGACCATCATCTCCTTGATCTTGCCGATGGCGCGCGTCGGGTTCAGGTTCTTGGGGCAGGCGTCGACGCAATTCATGATGGTGTGGCAGCGGAACAGGCGGTACGGGTCCTCCAGACTGTCGAGGCGCTCGCTGGTCGCCTGGTCGCGCGAGTCGGCGATGAAGCGGTAGGCCTGCAGCAGTCCCGCCGGGCCGACGAACTTGTCCGGGTTCCACCAGAACGACGGGCACGAGGTCGAGCAGCAGGCGCACAGGATGCACTCGTACAGGCCGTCGAGCGCGTCGCGCTCCTGCGGCGACTGCAGGCGCTCACGCTCGGGCGGCGCATCCTCGTTCACCAGATAGGGCTTGATCGAGTGGTACTGCTTGAAGAACTGCGTCATGTCGACGATCAGGTCGCGGATCACCGGCAGGCCCGGCAGCGGCCGCAGCGTGACCCGCTCGGGCAGGTCGGCGACCTTGGTAACGCAGGCCAGCCCGTTCTTGCCGTTGATGTTCATGGCGTCGGAGCCGCACACGCCCTCGCGGCAGGAGCGCCGGAATGCGAGGCTGTCGTCCTGCGCCTTCGCCTTGATCAGCGCGTCGAGCAGCATGCGGTCC
The DNA here is from genome assembly GCA_041568535.1 of Burkholderiales bacterium. Taxonomy (GTDB): domain Bacteria; phylum Pseudomonadota; class Gammaproteobacteria; order Burkholderiales; family SG8-39; genus JAABQT01. Next base: position 8,110 of record JBFFZT010000021.1, read on the forward strand.
GAATGCTCGAGCTGGACTTCGAGCTCCTGCATGTAGGGCTTGGCGTCCTTGTCCGGGTCGTAGCGGTAGATCGACAGCTTCATCGGCGGGTCCTAGTAGGTGCGCACCTTCGGTTCGAACGACTCCACGGTCAGCGGCTTGAGGTGCACCGGCTTGTAGGTCAGGCGGTTGCCTTCCTTGTACCAGAGCGTGTGCTTCATCCAGTTCCTGTCGTCGCGCTCCGGAAAGTCGGCGCGCGACTGCGCGCCGCGGCTTTCCTTGCGCGCCTCGGCCGACACCACCGTCGACACCGCCGTCTCGACGAGGTTGTCCAGCTCCAGCGCCTCGACGCGCGCCGTGTTGAACACCTTGGACCGGTCCTGGATGGCGACGTTCGCGGCGCGTTTGGCGATGCCCGCCATCTTCTCGACGCCCGCGGCCAGGTCCTCGGGAAAGCGGAACACGCCGCAATGCGCCTGCATCACGCGCCGCAGCTCCGCCGCCACGTCCGCCACGCGCTCGCCGCCGCGGGCCGCATCGAGCCGCGCCAGGCGCGCGCGCGAAGCATCGCCCGCGTCCTTCGGCAGGTTGCGGTGCGGGCGCGGCAGGGCGCGAATGTCCTTGGCCATCTGCTCGCCCGAGGACTTGCCGAACACGAGCAGGTCGAGCAGCGAGTTCGTGCCCAGGCGGTTGGCGCCGTGCACCGAGACGCAGGAGCATTCGCCCGCGGCGTACAGGCCCGGCACGATGGCTTCCTGGCTGGCGCCTTCGGGCGCCACCACCTGCCCCATGTAGTTGGCCGGAATGCCGCCCATCTGGTAGTGCACCGTGGGCACCACCGGCACCGGCTCGCGGATCGGATCGGCATTGGCGAACTTGATGGCGATCTCGCGGATCCCCGGCAGGCGCTGGTTGATCACCTCCGGGCCGAGGTGATCGAGCTTGAGCAGCACGTGATCGGCCTCGGGCCCGCAGCCGCGCCCTTCCTTGATCTCGGTGGTCATGGCGCGCGACACCACGTCGCGGCTCGCAAGATCCTTGGCATTGGGCGCGTAGCGCTCCATGAAGCGCTCGCCATCCTTGTTCAGCAGGTACCCGCCCTCGCCGCGCACGCCCTCGGTGATCAGCACGCCCGCGCCGTAGACGCCCGTCGGGTGAAACTGCCAGAACTCCATGTCCTGCAGCGGGAGCCCCGCGCGCGCCGCCATGCCCAGGCCGTCGCCGGTGTTGATGAAAGCGTTGGTGCTCGCCGCGAAGATGCGCCCCGCGCCGCCGGTGGCGAGCAGGATCGCCTTCGCCTGGAACAGCGTGACCTCGCCGGTTTCCATCTCCAGCGCCGTGACGCCGATCACCGCGCCGTCCTGCGGATCGCGCACCAGGTCGAGCGCCATCCATTCGACGAAGAACTGCGTGTTGGCGCGCACGTTCTGCTGGTAGAGCGTGTGCAGCATGGCGTGCCCGGTGCGGTCGGCGGCGGCGCAGGCGCGCATCGCCATCTTGGCGCTGCCGTAGTCCTGGGTGTGGCCGCCGAACGGGCGCTGGTAGATCTTGCCGTTCTCCAGCCGGTCGAACGGCATGCCCATGTGCTCGAGCTCGACCACGACCTCGGTCGCGCGCCGGCACATGTACTCGATGGCGTCCTGGTCGCCGAGGTAGTCCGACCCCTTGACGGTGTCGTACATGTGCCAGTGCCAGTTGTCCTCGGTGGAATTGGCGAGCGGCGCGGCGATGCCGCCCTGCGCCGCCACGGTGTGCGAGCGCGTCGGGAATACCTTGGTGAGCACGGCGACCTTGAGGTCGGCGCGCGCGAGCTCGAGCGCGGCGCGCATGCCGGAGCCGCCCGCGCCCACCACCACGGCATCGAACCTGCGCACCGGGAGCTCGCTCATCGTCTCAGCGCCAGAGGATCTGGATGGTCCAGGCGAGATAGCCGGCGATCACGAGCAGCACGCCCACTTCCAGCGTCAGCCGCGCCCCGGCGGGCTTCACGTAGTCCATGAGAATGTCGCGCATGCCGACCCAGGCGTGCCAGGCGAGGCTCGCCGCGAACAGCAGCGTCGCGACGCGCATCCACCCCTGGGCAAAGAGGTCCTTCCATACCGCGTAGCTGATGGGCGCGCCGCCGATCAGCACCACCAGCAGGATCACCGTATACACCGCCATGATGGCGGCGGTGATGCGCTGCGCGAGCCAGTCGCGCAGACCGTAATGCGCGCCGGTGACGATGCGCTCTACCACAGCTTGACTCCCAGCCACGCGGTCAGGCCAAGGCTCACGGCAAGGACCGCGATGCTGGTGAGGCGCGCCGTCGCCTTGTCCACGCCCCGGTCCAGGTCGAGCAACAGGAAGCGGATGCCGGCGCAGAAATGATGGCAGTAGGCCCAGATCAGCACCAGCAGCGAAAGCTTCACCGGGACCAATCCCAGGTAGCGGCGCATCGACTCGAAGCCTTCCTCCGAGGCGAGGCTGCGATCGAGCATGAACAGCAGCCACACCACCGCCAGGAAAAGCAGCAAGCCGCTGATCCGGTGCAGGATCGACACCCAGCCCGGCAACGGCAGCCGGATCTCG
>JBFFZT010000022.1:0-10438 GCA_041568535.1 Burkholderiales bacterium
CGCCGGCCGCCGAACACGAACGCGGCGAGCGGCACGCCGCCCGCGTCTTCCCACTTCGGGTCCATGGACGGGCATTGCGCGGCGGGCACGGTGAAGCGTGCGTTGGCATGCGCGGCGACACGGCCGCAGCCGGGGATCCATTCCTTGCCCTGCCAGTCCGTGAGGCGCGCGGGCGGTGTCTCGGTCATGCCTTCCCACCACACGTCGCCTTCGGGCGTGAGGGCGACGTTAGTGAAGATGACGTTGGCGGCCAGCGTCTTCATGGCGTTCGGATTGGTCGCCTGCGAGGTGCCCGGCGCGACGCCGAAGAAGCCGGCCTCCGGGTTGATGGCGTAGAAACGGCCGTCCTGTCCGGGCTTGATCCAGGCGATGTCCTCGCCGATGGTGGTGACCTTCCAGCCCTGGTAGGCCGGGGGCGGGATCAGCATGGCGAAGTTGGTCTTGCCGCAGGCGCTCGGAAACGCCGCCGCCACGTACGACTTCTCGCCGGTCGGCGATTCCACGCCGAGGATCAGCATGTGCTCGGCGAGCCAGCCCGCGTCGCGCGCCATCACCGAAGCGATGCGCAGTGCGAGGCATTTCTTGCCAAGGAGCGCGTTGCCGCCATAGCCGGAGCCGTACGACCAGATTTCGCGCGTCTCCGGGAAGTGCACGATCCACTTCTCCTTGGGGTTGCTCGGCCACGGCACGTCCTTCTTGCCCGGGACGAGCGGCGCGCCCACCGAATGCACGCAGGGCACGAAATCGCCGTCCTCGCCCAGCCACTCGGCCACGGCGCGGCCCATGCGCGTCATGATGCGCATGTTCACGGCGACGTAGGCCGAGTCGGAGATCTCCACGCCGATCTGCGCGATGTGCGAGCCGATCGGCCCCATCGAGAACGGCATCACGTACATGGTGCGGCCGCGCATGCAGCCGTCGAACAGGCGCCTGAGCGTCGCGCGCATCTCGCTCGGCTCGACCCAGTTGTTGGTCGGGCCGGCTTGCTCTTCGGTCCTGCTGCAGATGAAGGTGCGGTCTTCCATGCGCGCCACGTCGCTCGGGTGCGAGCGCGCGAGGTAGCTGTTCGGGCGCAGCTTCTCGTTCAGCTTGATGAAAGTGCCCGCGCGCACCAGCTCAGCACACAACTGGTCGTACTCGGCTTGCGAGCCGTCGCACCACACGATGCGCTCGGGCTTGGCCAGTGTCGCGATCTCGTCGACCCACTGCCGCAGGCCGCGGTGGCGCACCCAAGCCGGAGCATTGGTTTGGTCGGCAAGGCCGGATGCGGGAGCGCTCATGCGTGCCAACTCCAGAAAGGCAAACGGCTCAGCATCGAGCTGAGCCGATTCTTTGCGGTCGGATGCATTGTAACCCGGCGCCCCGCCCGCGACATCCCGGGATGCCGTTATGCGCGCATAAAACAACGCGCCTACAAGGCGTTAGGCGCTACTTGCCGATGCAGAAACGGCTGAAGATCTCGCCGAGCAGATCATCGGCGGTGAATTCCCCGGTAATGCCGGCGAGCGCCGCTTGCGCAAGCCGCAGCTCCTCGGCAAACAGCTCCCAGCGCTGTGGCTCGCGCGCCGCGGCCTCAAGATGCGCGGCCGCCTGCTGCAGCGCGCGCAAGTGCCGCTCGCGCGCGAGGAACACGGTCTCGCCCGTCGCGCTCCAGCCGGCGGCCCGCAGGATCGCGCGTTGCAGCGCATCGAGCCCGGCCCCGGTCTTCGCCGAGACGGCGAGCGCGCCCGCCGGCGCCACGAACCCGGGAACGAGATCGAGCTTGTTGTAGACCTCGATCAGTTCCGTGCCTGCGGGCACCTCCGCGAGTGGCGCATGCGGCTGCCCCGCCTCGAATACGACGATCACCACGTCGGCGCGCTCCAGCTCGCGCTGCGTGCGCTCGATGCCCAGGCGCTCGACCGGATCCGTCGAGGCGCGCAGGCCCGCCGTATCGACGACCACCAGCGGCACGCCCTCGATCTGGATCGGCTCGCGCAGCGCATCGCGCGTCGTGCCGGCGACCGGCGTGACGATGGCGCGCTCCTCGCCCGCCAGGCGATTGAGCAGACTCGACTTGCCGACGTTCGGGCGCCCGGCGATGACCACATGAATGCCGGTGCGCAGCAGGCTCCCCTGGCGGCTCTTCTGCAGGACGTCGTCCAGCGCGCGGCGCACGCGCGCCAGCCGAGCGGCCGCGTCGTCGCGGTGCAGCGTGTCCACCTCTTCGTCCGGGAAATCCAGCATCGCCTCGGTGAGCGCGCGCAGCTCCACCAGCTGCGCCACCAGCGCCTGCACCGCGGCGGAGAATTCGCCCTGCAGCGAGCGCAGCGCCGAGCGCGCCGCCTCGCGACTTGCCGCATCGATCAGGTCGGCGACGCCCTCCGCCTGTGCCAGATCGAGCCGGCCGTTGAGGAACGCGCGGCGCGTGAACTCGCCCGGCTCGGCGAGCCGCGCGCCGGCGTCGACGCAGGCGGCGAGCACCGATTGCAGCACCATCGCGCCGCCGTGCCCCTGAAACTCCAGTACGTGCTCGCCGGTGTAGGAATGCGGCGCCGGAAAGTACAGCGCGAGGCCTTCGTCGAGCAGCTCGCCGCGCGCATCCCTCGCCGACACCATGGTCGCGGCGCGTGGTCGCGGCACGCACCCGAGCACCTGGCGCGCGATTTCGGGCGCACGCGCGCCCGACACGCGCACGATGCCGATCGCACCGCGCCCGGGCGGCGTGGCGATCGCGGCGATGGTGTCGGGCGCTCGTTCCGGCGGGTCAGCGCTTGGCATGGGCAGTCTTGTCGCGATCAAACATGCGCTGGATCTGCCATTGCTGGGCGATGGAGAGGATGTTGTTGACCAGCCAGTACAGCACCAGGCCGGCAGGGAAGAAGAAGAAGAAGACGCTGAACACGTAGGGCATGAACTGCATGATCTTGGCCTGCACCGGGTCCGGCGGTACCGGGTTCATGCGCGTCTGCAGCACCATCGAGGCCGCCATCAGGATCGGCAGCACGAAGTACGGATCCTGCGCCGAGAGATCCTTGATCCACAGCATGAACGGCGCGTGGCGCAGCTCGATCGCCGCGAGCAGCACCCAGTACAGCGCAATGAACACCGGGATCTGCACCAGGATCGGGAAGCAGCCGCCGAGCGGGTTGATCTTCTCGGTCTTGTAGAGCTCCATCATCGCCTGGTTCATCTTCGCGCGGTCGTTGCCGTACATCTCGCGGATCTTGGTCAGGCGTGGCGTCACCAGCTTCATCTTCGCCATCGACTTGTAGCTCGCCGCCGAGAGCGGGAAGAACAGCAGCTTGATCGTAATGGTCAGCAGGATGATGGCCACGCCCCAGTTGCCCGACCACTCGTGGAAGAACTCCAGCACCGCAAACAGCGGCCAGGCGAGGATCGCGAGCCAGCCGTAGTCGACCACCAGGTCCAGTCCCGGCGCGGCCTTCTTCAGCCGGTTCTGCTCCTGCGGTCCCGAGAACAACTGCGCCGAGACGCCCGCCGCATCCCCGGGCGCGGCTTGCGGCGTGGCGAGGATCACGCCTGCGGCATACAGCCCGTCCGGAAGCTTGCGCGCGTAGTACTCGCGCGGCGCCTTGTCCGCCGGCAGCCAGGCCGACACGAAGTAGTGCTGCATCATGCCGATCCAGCCGTCGGTCGCCTCCTTGGGCAGATCCGGCTTGCCCTTCTCGATGTCGGAGAAATCCACCTTGTGGAACGCGCGCTGCGCCGTGTAGTACACGGGGCCGGTGTACACGTACATCATGCGGCTCTCGTGGGCCGGCGCCTTGTCGTCGCGCACGATCTGGTAGTAGGCGTACGCCGCGACCGGAGCGCCGCCCGCGTTCTTCAGCTCGAACGACACGTCGACGAGATAGCTGTTGCGGCGAAACGTGTAGACCTTCTCCACCGACACGCCTTGCGGCCCGTCTGCCGCAAACCGCACCTGCAGCTTGTCTGCGCCCGGCGCCAGCGTGCGCTCGCCCGGCAGCGCTCGCCACGGCGAGCGATGGTTGGGCATGCCTTCGCCGATCAGACCGCTTTGCGCGCTGTAGGAGTGCTCGGCGCCGAGCAGCACGAAGTTGCGGGTCGGGTCGGTGGCGTCCTTGTGCTTGCGCAACTCCAGGCGCACGAGCGAGGCGCCCAGCGTGTCGATGCCGGCGAGCAGCAGGTCGGTGCTGACCTGCACGGTCTCCGACGCGGCGGGCGCTGCGGTCGCGCCCGGCACGGCGGCGGCCGTGGCGGGCGCCGGCGTCACCGCGGCTCCGGGAGCCGGGGGCGCCGCAAACGGCTTGACCGGCGTCGGCACGCCGGGCGCCGACTGCTCCGCGGGCGCCGGCCCCGGCTTCGGCTGCTGCTCCTTCTGCCACGCGTCCCACAGCAGGAGCAGTGAGAAGCTGAAGATGAAGAACAGGATCAGTCGCTGGGTATCCATGGGGCTCTGCATCCTGCTCTAGTCGCGGCGCTGCTGCGGCACCGGATCGTAGCCGCCGGGGTGCCAGGGACCGCAACGGCACAGGCGGCGCCCGGCCAGCCAGCCACCGCGCAGCAAGCCGTGGCGCGCCAGCGCTTCATCGGCGTACTGCGAACAGCTGGGATGAAATCGGCACGACGGCCCGAGCAACGGGCTCACCAGGTACTGATAGCCGCGCAGCACGAGGCGCAGAAGCCCGGTCATGGCTCGAGCCTGCCGAACAGCTCGCGCACGCGCGCTAGCATGGCCGCCGAGGCGCGCGCGCCGTAGGGCGGGCGCACCAGCACATCGAGCGCGCCGAGGCGCGCCTGCTCGAGCCGGAATGCCTCACGTATGCACCGCTTGATGCCATTGCGCTCCGTAGCCTTCGCAGCATGCCTGCGCGACACGAGGATGCCGAGCCGCGGCGGGCCTTCGGCACGCCGCTCGAGGTAGAAGGTGTAACCCGAGAAGTTCCGGCGCGTGCCGCGACTCAGCAGCCGCTCAAACTCGGCACTGCTCGCCAGCCTGCGCTCCGCGCCGAAGCCGAAGCGCGCACGCTTGCTGCGAGCCGGCACGCTCCTCTCAAGCCTAGACCGAGAGCCGCTTGCGCCCGCGAGCGCGACGCGCACGCAGCACGGCACGGCCCGAAGCGCTGCGGCTGCGGACGAGAAATCCGTGGCGCCGCGCGCGGCGAGTCTTGGACGGCTGATAGGTGCGCTTCATCGGCTTGCTCGCTGCGAAAAAGGGCGGTATTAGAGCCTGCGGCGCGCAGCATTGTCAAATACTTGCGCAACCGCGAACCGCGCGCCGCGAGCGTCTCATTCCTGTGGATAACGTTGCGTGGAAGGGGTAAAATTTCATCCTCGCCGGCGCGCCAAGCGCGGCCCCGGTGGAAGGCTCCGAACAACGCGCTGCGCGAGACCGTCGAGACCATGCAAAGCCTCTGGGACGCCTGCCTGCGCCGTTTGGAGCAGGAGCTTCCCGCGCAACAATTCAATACCTGGATTCGCCCGCTCGCCGCCGACACCGCGGCGGCGGAGTCCGGCACGCTGGTGCTCGCGGCGCCCAACCGCTTCGTACTCGAGCTGGTGCGTGAGCGCTTTGCCGCCCGCATCGAGCGTCTGGTTGCGGAAGCCAGTGGCCGTGAGCTCGGCCTGCGCCTGGTGCTAGCGCGGGGCGGCGAGGCGGCGCCGCAACGCGAACCCGCTGTTCGCGCCAACGGCGGCGCGCCCCCCGCGCTCGAGCGCGCGCGGCTCAACCGCCTGTTTACCTTCGACAGCTTCGTCACCGGCAAGGCCAACCAGCTGGCGCGCGCCGCCGCCATCCAGGTGGCCGAGAACCCGGGCATCTCCTACAACCCCCTGTTCATCTACGGTGGCGTCGGTCTGGGCAAGACGCACCTGCTGCAGGCGATCGGCAACCACCTCGCCGAGCAGCGGCCGCAGGCGCGGCTGCGCTACACGCACGCCGAGCAATACGTGACCGACGTCGTGCGCGCCTATCAGCAGAAGTCGTTCGACGAGTTCAAGCGCTACTACCATTCGCTCGACCTGTTGCTGATCGACGATATCCAGTTCTTCTCGAACAAGGGCCGCACCCAGGAGGAGTTCTTCTACGCCTTCAACGCCCTGGTCGAGGCGCACAAGCAGATCGTCATTTCCTGCGATACCTACCCGAAGGAGATCGCCGGCATGGAGGAGCGGCTGATCTCGCGCTTTGGCTGGGGCCTCACGGTGGCGATCGAGCCGCCCGAGCTGGAGATGCGCGTGGCGATCGTCCTGAAAAAGGCGGAAGCCGAGGCCGCGCAGATCTCCGAGGAGATCGCGTTCTTCATCGCCAAGCACATCCGCTCCAACGTGCGCGAGCTCGAGGGCGCGCTGAAGAAGGTGCTCGCCTTCGCGCGCTTCACCGGACGCGAGATCACGCTGGAGATGGCCAAGGAGGCGCTGCGCGACATCCTGAACGTTGCCAGCCGCCAGATCAGCGTCGACGGCATCCAGAAGACCGTGGCCGAGTACTTCAAGATCAAGATCTCGGACATGCACTCCAAGAAGCGCAGCCGCAACGTCGCGCGGCCGCGCCAGGTGGCGATGTCGCTCGCCAAGGATCTGACCCCGATGAGCCTGCCGGAGATCGGCGAGGCCTTCGGCAATCGCGACCATACGACGGTGCTGCACGCCTGCCGCACGATCTCCAGCCTGCGCAAGAAGGACTCGGTCCTCAACCGGGACTACCTCGTGCTGGAGCAGGTGCTGAAGGGATGAGGTGCCTGTGGATTACCGTTGCATGGAATGTGCGTAAAGCATGCTTCGCGGCGCGCGCGGTTTTTCATCCACAAGCGCGCACATGCCGCCCACAGGTTTTCCCGGGCCGGCGCGACGCGCAAGTCGACGGGCAGGCGGGCTTTTTCGGGCGGCCGGTACAACTGGGCCTGCTCTATTAACTACTACTAAGGATAAATAATGACCTTGGTTAAAGCGAAGCGCGACGAGCTGCTCGCACCGCTTGCCGCGGTTAGCGGCATCATCGAGCGTCGTCACACCCTGCCGATCCTGTCGAACGTGCTCATCGACCGGGCTGAGGGCGTGCTGTCGTTTCTCGCCACCGACATCGAGATCCAGATCACCGCGCGCTCCGCGCTCGCAGCAGGCAGCGAAGCCCGGCCGGTGACCGTCGGCGCGCGCAAGCTCGTCGACATCCTGCGCGCGCTGCCGGACGGCGCCGAGGTCACGGTGCAGCAGCAGGAAAAGCGCCTGCAGCTGAAGGCGGGCAAGAGCCGCTTCGTGCTGCAAACGCTGCCCGCCGAAGATTTTCCGCGGCTCGCCAAGCCGAGCGGCGAGGTGGCGCGCTTCGCGCTGCCGCAAAAGGATCTGCGGCGCCAACTCGCGCTGGTGCAGTACGCCATGGCGCAGCAGGACATCCGCTACTACCTGAACGGCCTGCTGGTGCTGGTCGAGGACCAGCAGCTGCGGCTGGTGGCGACCGACGGCCACCGCCTGGCGTTCGCCGCGCTCGCCCTGCCGGCGAGCCTGCCGCGCCTGGAAGTGATCGTGCCCAGGAAGACGGTGCTCGAGCTCTCGAAGCTGCTCGCCGACAGCGAGGACGAGGTGAAAATCGAGCTCTCCGCGACCCAGGCTGCCTTCACCTTCGGCACGGTGGAACTGGTGTCGAAGCTGGTGGACGGAAAGTTTCCGGACTACACGCGCGTCATTCCGACCCAGCACAAGAACCTGGTCACGCTCGAGCGCGAGGCGCTGCGTCAGGCGCTGCAGCGCGCCGCGATCCTGTCGAACGAGAAGTTCCGCGGCGTGCGCTGGGTGCTCGCCGACGGCAGCCTGAAGATCGTGTCCTCCAACGCCGAGCAGGAGGAGGCGCTGGAGGAGCTGGAAGTGGCCTACGACGGGGACGCGCTCGACATCGGCTTCAACGTCAATTACCTGCTCGACGTGCTGAACAACGTGCCGGCCGCCGAGGTGCAGTGCCGGTTCGGCGACGCCGCCTCGAGCGCATTGCTGCAGTTTCCGGGGGAACCCGAGTTCAAGTACGTCGTCATGCCGATGCGCATCTGAGGAAGGAACCAGCGTGGGCGAACCCGAACAGCAGCGACCCGAGGCGAGCGAGTACGACTCGGACAGCATCAAGGTCCTGAAAGGCCTCGAGGCGGTGCGCAAGCGCCCCGGCATGTACATCGGCGACACTTCCGACGGCACGGGCCTGCATCACATGGTTTTCGAGGTGGTGGACAACTCGGTCGACGAGGCCCTGGCGGGCTTCTGCGACGAGATCGTGGTCACCATCCATACCGACAACTCGATTTCGGTGCTCGACAACGGCCGCGGCATCCCGACCGGCGTGAAGGACGACGACGAGCTCAGGCGTTCGGCGGCCGAGATCGTAATGACCGAGCTGCATGCGGGCGGCAAGTTCGACTCCAACACCTACAAGGTGTCGGGCGGCCTGCACGGTGTCGGCGTGTCGGTGGTCAACGCGCTCTCCAGTTGGCTGCGGCTCACCGTCTGGCGCGACGGCAAGGTGCACCAGCTCGAATTCGCCGACGGCGTGCCCACCGCGCCCCTGCACGTCACCGGCACCACCGAGAAGCGCGGCACCGAGGTGCACTTTCTCGCTTCCAAGCAGATCTTCGGCAACGTCGACTATCACTACGACATCCTCGCGCGCCGCCTGCGCGAGCTCTCGTTCCTGAACAACGGCGTGCGCATCGTGCTGGTCGATCAGCGCACCGGCAAGGAGGAGGACTTCGCCTTCGTCGGCGGCGTGAAGGGCTTCGTCGAGTACATGAACCGCGCCAAGACCGTGCTGCACCCCAACGTGTTCAGCGCGCTGGGCGAGAAGGACGGCATCAGCGTCGACGTCGCCATGCAGTGGAACGATTCGTACCAGGAAAACGTAATCTGTTTCACGAACAACATCCCGCAGAAGGATGGCGGCACGCACCTCACGGGCCTGCGCGCGGCGATGACGCGGGTGCTCAATAAGTACATCGAGGAAAGCGACCTGGCGAAGAAGGCGCGCGTCGAGACGACCGGCGACGACATGCGCGAAGGGCTGGCGTGCGTGCTGTCGTGCAAGGTGCCGGAGCCGAAATTCTCGTCGCAGACCAAGGAGAAGCTGGTGTCCTCCGAGGTGCGCCCGGCGGTCGAGGAGATCGTCGCCGAGAAGCTGCGCCAGTACCTGGACGAGCGGCCCAACGACGCGCGCATCATCACCTCCAAGATCGTGGACGCGGCGCGCGCGCGGGAGGCGGCGCGCAAGGCGCGCGAAATGACGCGACGCAAGGGGGTGCTGGACGGCATGGGGCTTCCCGGCAAGCTCGCCGACTGCCAGGAAAAGGACCCGGCGCTGTGCGAGCTCTACCTGGTGGAGGGCGACTCGGCGGGCGGCTCCGCCAAGCAGGGGCGCGACCGCAAGTTCCAGGCGATCCTGCCACTGAAGGGCAAGATCCTCAACGTCGAGCGCGCGCGCTTCGACAAGCTGCTGTCCTCCGCCGAGATCGCCACGCTCATTACGGCGCTTGGCTGCGGCATCGGCAAGGAGGAGTACAACCCGGAGAAGCTGCGCTACCACCGCATCATCATCATGACGGACGCGGACGTGGACGGCTCGCACATCCGTACCCTGCTGCTCACCTTCTTTTACCGCCAGATGCCGGAGCTGGTGGAGCGCGGCCACATCTACATCGCGCAACCGCCGCTGTACAAGTCCAAGCTCGGCAAGGAGGAGCGCTACCTGAAGGACGAGCACGAGCTGAACGAGTTCATGCTGCGCCAGGCGCTGGTCGATGCGGCGCTGGTGCCGGCGGCGCAGCGCGAGCCGATTCGCGGCGAGGCGCTCGCGGAGCTCGCCAAATCGTTCCTGCTTGCCGAGGCGGTGATCGAGCGCGTATCGCGCTGGATCGACCGCGAAGCATTGCAGGCGCTGCTACGCGGCGCGCAGCTGGACCTGTCGCGCCGCGACCTGGCCGAGGCCTCGGTCGAGGCGCTGGCGGCGGCGATGCCGAGGAACGGCGTGCACGTGCATGCGCATTTCGACCCCAAGACCGAGCGCCACCAGGTGCGCATCGAGCGCACGCGGCACGGCAACGTGCGCGTCACGGCGATCGACGCGGAGTTCGTGCATTCGGGCGATTACGCGCAGATCCGCTCGTCCTCGGAGCTGCTGCGCGGATTGATCGGCGCGGGCGCTTACGTGCAGCGCGGCGAGCGCAAGCAGCCGGTCAAGGATTTCGCCGAAGCCATGCACTGGCTGCTCGCCGAAGTGCAGAAGTCGATGGTGCTGCAGCGCTACAAGGGTCTCGGGGAGATGAACCCGACGCAGCTCTGGGAAACGACCATGGATCCGGCGACGCGGCGCCTGCTCAGGGTGCAGATCGAGGACGGCATCGCCGCCGACGAGATCTTCACCAAGCTGATGGGCGACGAGGTCGAGCCGCGGCGCGCGTTTATCGAATCTAACGCGCTCGGCGTGCGGAACCTGGACGTTTAG
>JBFFZT010000023.1:0-10310 GCA_041568535.1 Burkholderiales bacterium
GATGCTGCCGCTCGCGACGCGCGCGCAGGCCGCGGCCTGCTATCCCATGCTGGCTGCATTCCTCGCCGAGAAACGGCGCCTGGATCCTCACGAGCGCGTGGCGAGCCCCTGGCACCGCGACGTGCGCCGCGCCTGGCGCGCCGAAGCGTGCCGCGTGCGCTGGGCGAGGGACTAGACGCCGCCCGCGTACACCACCTGCACGTTCTCCGGCGCGAGCCAGGCCCCGAGGCGCTCGAGCAGCTGGCCGTCGGGTCGCACGCGCCAGGCATCCCCCAGCGCCACGTCGCAGGCCGCCGCGCCGGTCTCGTAGTGCACGAACACCGGGCACGCCCCCGGCGCGCGATACGGCGTGAGCAGCTCCATCAGCTGGCGCGCATCCGAGTGCCCGTTCATCTGCAGGCACAGGCGCGCCGCGAAGCGCTCGCGCAGCGCCGCGAGATCGTAGAGCTCGTCCGCGGTGACGCGCAGACCGCCGGAGAACTCGTCGCGCTGCGCCTTGCCCTGCACGATGAGCAGCGCATCCTCCTTGAGCTTGTCGCGGTGCTTCTCGTACAGCTCGTTGAACACCGTGAGCTCGAGCTGCGCGCTGCCGTCGTCCAGCATCACCACCATCATGCGGCCGCGGCGCGTCATCTGGGTGCGCGCCGCGGCCACCACCCCCGCGAGCCACACGCGATGCTCGGCCGCGGTCAGCTGCGCGAGCGGCACGCGCGGGAAGCCGGCGATGTCGCGCTCGTATACCGAGAACAGGTGGCCCGACAGCGCGAAGCCGAGCGCCGCCTTCTCCTCGGTCAGCTTCTGCTTCAGGTCCCACGGCTGCGCCGGGATGAGCGCGCTTTCGGCGCCGCCCGCGTGCTCGGCATCGCCGAACAAGCTCACCTGGGCGGCCTGGCGCTCGCGCTGCTCGGCGGCTTCCAGCGCGCGGCCCGCGGTGGCGAGCAGGCTGGCGCGGTTGGGCTCGAACGCGTCGAGCGCGCCCGCGCGCACCAGCGCTTCGATCACCCTGCGGTTCACCGCGCGCTTGTCCACGCGCCGGCACAGGTCGAACAGATCGGCAAACGGCCCCGCCTTGCGCGCCTCGACAATGGCGTTGATCGCCGCCTCGCCCGTGCCCCGCACCGCGCCCAGGCCGTAGCGCAAGGTGCGCGCGTCGACGGGGACGAAGCGGAACTCCGACGCGTTGACGTCCGGCGGCAGCACGGTGAGCCCGTTGGCGAGCGCGTCCTCGTGGAACTGGCGCACCTTGTCGGTATCGCCCATCACCAGCGACAGGTTCGCCGCCATGAACGCCGACGCATGGTGCGTCTTCATGTACGCCGTCTGGTAGGCGAGCAGCGCGTAGGCCGCGGCGTGCGAGCGGTTGAAACCGTAGCCCGCGAACTTCTCCATCAGGTCAAAGAGCTGCGTCGCCTTGCCGCGGCTGAGGCCGTTCTGCTCCGCGCCCGAGACGAACACGTCGCGCTGCTGGGCCATTTCCTCGGCCTTCTTCTTGCCCATCGCGCGCCGCAGCAGGTCGGCGCCGCCCAGCGTCAGGCCGCCGATCACCTGCCCGATCTGCATCACCTGCTCCTGGTAGACCATGATGCCGTAGGTGGGCCGCAGAATCGGCTCGAGCCGCGGGTCGAGGTACTCGACGCGCTGGCTGCCGTGCTTGCGCGCGATGAAGTCCGGAATCAGGTCCATGGGCCCCGGCCGGTACAGTGCGACCAGGGCGATGACGTCCTCGAAGCGGTCCGGCCGCGCGCGCTTGATGAGATCGCGCATGCCGCGCGATTCCAGCTGGAACACGGCGGTGGTATTGCCCGCCGACAGCAGCGCATAGGTCGCCGGGTCGTCGAGCGGCACGCGCTCCAGTGCGAACTGCGGATCGCCCATCTGCCGCACGAAGCGCTCGGCCCAGTCGAGGATGGTGAGCGTGGTCAGGCCGAGAAAGTCGAACTTCACCAACCCGACCGACTCGACGTCGTCCTTGTCGAGCTGCGAGATGACGTTGACGCCGCCCTCGGCCGCGTACAGCGGGCAATAGTCGGTGAGCCGGCCCGGCGCGATCAGCACACCGCCGGCGTGCATGCCGACGTTGCGCGTCAGTCCCTCGAGCTTCTCGCCCAGCGCCAGCAGCTCGCGGACCTCGTCCTCCTTTTTCTCGCGCTGCGCGAGCAGCGGCTCCATCTCGCGCGCGTCGTCGAGCGTGATGGTGCGCCCGGGCTGCACCGGGATCAGCTTCGCCACCTGGTCGCAGAAGTTGTAACCCAGGTCGAGCACGCGCCCGCAGTCGCGCACCACCGCGCGCGCCGCCATGGTGCCGAAAGTCGCGATCTGCGACACGCTGTCGGCGCCGTACTTGCGGCGCACGTAGTCGATGACCTTGTCGCGCCCGTCCTGGCAGAAATCGATGTCGAAGTCGGGCATCGACACGCGCTCCGGGTTGAGGAAGCGCTCGAACAGCAGGTTGTAGGTGATCGGGTCGAGGTCGGTGATGCCCAGCGAATACGCGACCAGCGAGCCGGCGCCCGAGCCGCGGCCCGGCCCCACCGGCACGCCGTTCTGCTTGGCCCAGTTGATGAAGTCGGCGACGATCAGGAAGTAGCCGGCGAACCCCATCTGGATGATGGTGCGGATCTCGAAGTCGAGGCGCTCCCGGTAGCGCGGCACGGCGCGCTCGCGCTCGGCCGCGTCGGCGAACAGCTTTTCCAGCCGCGCCGCGAGGCCCTGCTCGGCCTGCCGGCGCAGGTACTGGTCGAGCGTGATCCCCGGGGGCGTCGGGAATGCGGGCAGGCGGCTGCGGCCGAGCTCGATCTGCAGGCTGCAGCGCCGCGCGATCTCGAGCGCGTTGTCGAGCGCCTGCGGCACGTCGGCGAACAGGCGCGCCATCTCGTCCTGCGACTTGAAGTACTGCTCGGCCGTGAACAGGCGCGGCCGGCGCTGGTCGCCGAGCACGTAGCCCTGCGCGATGCACACCCGCGCCTCGTGCGCCTTGAAGTCCTCGGGTGCGACGAACTGCACCGGATGCGTGGCGACGACCGGCAGCGCGAGCCGCGCGGCCAGCTCGACGCTGCGCGCGACAAGCGTCTCACCGTGCGCGAAGCCGGCGCGCTGCAGCTCGATGTAGAAGCGCCCCGGGAAGCACGCCGACCATTGCCGCGCCAGGCGCTCCGCCGCCGCCGCGTTGCCCGCGAGGAGCGCGCCGCCGACGTCGCCGGCGCCGGCGCCGGAGAGCGCGATCAGGCCTTCGTTGTCGGATTCCTGCAGCCAGGCACGCGCGATCTCCGCGCGCCCCTGGCGCTGGTTCTTCAGCCAGGCGCGCGACAGCAGATCGCAAAGACGCAGGTAGCCAGCGCGCGCAGCGCACAGCAGCAGCACGCGCGTCGGCTTGTCGCCCTCGGCGTCGCCCTGCACCCAGCAGTCCGCGCCGACGATCGGCTTCACCCCCGCGGCGCGCGCCGCGCGGTAGAACTTGACCATGCCGAAGATGTTGGCGCTGTCGGTGAGGGCCAGCGCCGGCATGCCGTCGCGCGCCGCGCGCTGGACTGCCGCGTCGAGCCGGACGATGCCATCCGTCACCGAGTACTCGCTGTGCAGCCGGAGATGAACGAAGCGAGGTGCAGCCATGGGAAGCTGTGAAAGTTTACCATCCGCGCATGCGCGCTCCGGCCCTGCTCGCCCTGTTCTGCGGCGCGACGTTCATCGCGCTGTCGCCGATCTGGGTGCGCCTTGCCGACGTCGGGCCGACGGCGAGCGCGTTCTGGCGCGTCGCGCTCGCGGTGCCGCTGCTGTGGCTCGCGTACGCGGCGGCGCCGCGCGCGCGCGGCGCGCTGCGCGCGGACTGGCGCATGCTCGCCGTCGCCGGCGTCGCCTTCGCCGGCGACCTCGCCTTCTGGCACTGGTCGATCCAGTTCACCTCGGTCGCCAACTCGACGCTGCTCGCCAATCTCGCCTCGATCTTCGTGACGCTGGCGGCATGGGTGCTGTGGCGGCAGCGGCCGCGCGCCCTTTTCCTGCTGGCGCTCGCCTTCGCCCTGGTCGGCGTCGGCATGCTGGTGCGCAGCAGCGTGGATTTCGCGCCGCGCGCGCTCCTCGGCGACGCGCTCGGCGTCGTCACGGCGATGTTCTACGCCTGGTATCTGCTGACGGTGAAGGGCCTGCGCGACCGCGGCGCCGCCACGCTGCGGCTGATGGCGGTGACCAGCACCGTGACCGCCATGGTCCTGCTGCCGGCGGCGCTCGCTTCGGGCGAGGTCATGCTTCCGGGCGGCGCGCGCGGCTGGCTGATCCTGCTCGGCCTGGCATGGGTCACGCATGCCGGCGGCCAGGGCCTGATTGCGTACGCCCTGGCCCACTTGCCAGCGGCGTTCTCCTCGGTGGGCCTGCTGTTCCAGCCGGTGATGGCCGCGGCGTTCGCCTGGCTGCTCCTCGGCGAGCCGCTGGTGGCGCTGCAGGTGGCCGGCGGCGCCGTCGTTCTGGCGGCGATCTACCTTGCGCGCCGCGCTTCCAGAGGGCCAGAATAGCGCGTCACTTCAGGCGAGGAGAACGCGCATGGCAACCCGGAAGAAGGCCAAGAGCAGAACCAAGCGGCGCAAGGTGGCGGCCAAGCGGCCGGCGCTGCGCAGGAAAAGCGTAAAGCGCGCGCGCAAGCCCGTGCGCAAGGCGCCAGCCCGGCGCGTCGCGCCGAAGGCCGCGAAGCGCAAGGTCGCCCGGCCCAAGGTCGCCAGGCCCAAGGCGCTCCGGCCGCAGCCGCCGGCCGCGCCCGAGCGCGCCGCGCCCGGCGAGCGCATCGGCGTCGTCACCCACTTCTACGGCGAGCCGTCGGTGGCCATCGTCAAGCTGGAGACGGGATCCCTGCGCATCGGCGACACGATCCACATCCAGGGGCACACCACCGACTTCAGCCAGCGAGTCGACTCCTTGCAGGTGGAGCACGCCCCGGTCGACGAGGTCGGTCCGGACGACGATTTCGGCGTGCGCGTCGACCAGCACGTGCGCGAGCACGACGTGGTCTACAAGGTGACTAGCTGATGACGGCTTCGGGCTGGCCGCGCGCCTTTTCGATCCGGCCGATCTCGTAGACGGTCTCGCCCAGGGCGCGCAGCCGCCTGGCCGCGCGCGGCGCGTCCGCGGCCGCGACCACGGCCACCATGCCGATGCCGCAGTTGAACACGCGGTGCATCTCGGATTCGGCGACGGCGCCCTTGCTCTGCAGCCATTGAAACAGCGCCGGCCGCGGCCAGGCGCGCGCGTCGATCACGGCGCGCGTGCGCGGCGGCAGCACGCGCGGCACGTTGCCGACGAGCCCCCCGCCCGTAATGTGCGCGAGGCCCTTCACGTCGACCGAGCGCAGCAGCTTCAGGATCGGCCGCACGTAGATCCGCGTCGGCGCCATGAGGGCGTCCAGCATCGCCGGGTCGGGCGCCTCGCGCTCCAGGATGCGGCGAATGAGCGAGAAGCCGTTCGAATGCGCGCCGCTCGAGGCGAGCCCGAGCAGCACGTCGCCGGGCCGGATCGCGCGGCCGGTGATGATCCGCTTGCGCTCCACGACGCCGACGCAAAAGCCCGCCAGGTCGTATTCGCCGGCGGCGTACATGCCCGGCATCTCGGCGGTCTCGCCGCCGATCAGCGCGCAGCCGGCGAGCTCGCACCCGCGCGCGATGCCCTTCACCACCTCGGCGGCCACCTTCGGGTCGAGCTTGCCGCAGGCGTAGTAGTCGAGAAAGAACAGCGGCTCGGCGCCCTGCACCAGCACGTCGTTCACGCTCATCGCCACCAGGTCGATGCCGATGGTGCCGTGGCGCGCATGCGCGAACGCGAGCTTCAGCTTCGTGCCCACGCCGTCGGTGCCGGACACCAGCACCGGCTGGCGGTACTTCGCCGGGATGCGGCACAGCGCGCCGAAGCCGCCGATGCCGGCCAGCACCTCGGCGCGCATGGTGCGCCGCGCGAACGGCTTGATCGCCTCCACGAGCGCATCGCCGGCGTCGATGTCGACGCCGGCGTCGCGGTAGGAGAGCGGGTCGGCCATGCTAGAGTCTCGCGTCTTTTTCTCGATTTTACTTGAGATGCCCGCACCGCTTGCCGCCAATGTGCAGCTGTGGGGCTGGCTCGCGGTCGCGCTGACGACGCTCGGGCTGCTCTATCTGCTGTCGCCGATCCTGGCACCGTTCCTGTTCGCCGCGATCCTCGCCTACATCCTCGACCCGCTGGTCGAGCGGCTGAGCGGCAAGTACGTGCCGCGCACGCTCGCCGTAGTCCTGGTGATGATCGGCGTGCTGGCGTTGATCGTGGCGCTGCTGCTGGTGGTGCTGCCGCTGTTTGCGAAGGAACTGCGCCTGCTGGTTGAGCGCCTGCCCACCTTCATCACCTGGGTCAACGAGCGCCTCGCGCCGCTCGCCGCGGATTATCTGGGCATCGCGCTCCAGCTCGACGTCGAGACCGTGCGCAGCCTGGCAGGCGAGCTGGTGGTCGAGAACCAGCAGCTGCTGGGGCGGCTGCTCGGTTCACTCAAGATCGGCGGCCTGGCGCTGGTCGCGTTCCTGGTCAACCTGCTGCTCGTGCCGGTGGTGCTGTTCTACCTGCTGCGCGACTGGCATGCGCTGCGCGCGCGCCTCGATCGCCTGGTGCCGCGCCAGGTGCATGCCAAGACGCGCACCATCCTGCGCGAGGTGGACGCGGTGCTGGCCGAGTTCCTGCGCGGCCAGCTCACGGTGATCCTGGTAATGAGCGTCTACTACGTGCTCGCGCTGTGGCTGGCGGGTTTGGAGTTCGCGCTGCCCATCGGTCTCATCACCGGGCTGCTGGTGTTCGTGCCCTATGTCGGGGCGCTGCTCGGCTTCGTGCTCGGCACCGTGGCGGCGCTCATGCAGTTCGACAGCCTGTGGGGCCTCGCCTGGGTGTGGCTCGCGTTCGGCGTCGGCCAGGCGCTCGAGGGCATGGCGGTCACACCGCTCATGGTGGGCGAGCGCATCGGCCTGCACCCGGTGGCCGTGATCTTCGCCCTGCTCGCCTTCGGCCAGGTGTTCGGCTTCTTCGGCGTGCTGCTCGCGCTGCCGGCGAGCGCGGCGCTGCTCGTCGGGCTGCGCCACCTGCGCAGCGCGTACCTCGCGAGCTCGCTGTACGGCGGCACGAAGTGACGCGCCAGCTTGCGCTGCCGATCCAGACGCCGCCCGCGCCCTCGCTCGACAATTTCGTCCCCGGCGCGAACGGCGAGCTGCTCGCGCGGCTGCGCGAGCTGGCGGCCGGACGCTGCGCCGAGGCCGTGATCTACCTTTGGGGCGCGCCCGGCTCGGGCCGCAGCCATCTGCTGGCAGCCAGCGCGCGCCCCGGCGTCACGCTCGCCGACGACGTCGAGCAGCTCGACGCAGCGGCACAGGCCGCGCTGTTCAGCGCCATCAACCGCGCGCGCGAGGCGGGCGGCACGGTGCTCGCCGCGGGCGCCGCGCCGCCGGCGCAGCTCGCGCTGCGCGAGGACCTGCGCAGCCGGCTCGGCTGGGGGCTGGTCTACGAGGTCAAAGCGCTGACCGACGCCGAGAAGGCCGTCTTCCTGCATGCGGAGGCGGCGCGCCGCGGGCTGCGGCTGAGCGACGAGGTGGTCTGGTACCTGCTCACGCACGTGCGCCGCGACATGCCCTCGCTCGGCGCCATTCTCGATCACCTCGATCGCGCCTCGCTGGAGCAGCACCGTGCCGTCACCTTGCCGCTGGTGCGCGAGGCGCTGCGCGCGCTCGAGCCGTGAAGCTGGCGCTGTTCGACCTCGACAACACCCTGCTCGCCGGCGACAGCGACTACGAGTGGGGCCAGTTCCTCATCGAGCGCGGCGTGCTGGCGCGCGACGAGTACGAGGCGCAGAACGCGCGCTACTTCGAGCAGTACAAGGCGGGCACGCTCGACATCCACGAGTACCTCGGCTTCGCACTGGGCCCGCTCGCCGCGCACACGCCGCAGGAGCTCGAGCGCTGGCGCGCCGAGTTCATGCGCACGCGCATCCTGCCGATGGTCGCGCCGCGCGCGCGCGACCTGGTGGCGCGCCACCAGGCTGCGGGCGACCTGTGCGCCGTGGTCACCGCCACCAACAGCTTCGTCACCGCGCCGATCGCGCGCGAGCTCGGCGTGGCGCACCTCGTCGCCACCGAGCCCGAGACCGCGGCCGGGCGCTTCACCGGGCGCGTCGCCGGCACGCCCTGCTTTCGCGAGGGCAAGATCCGCCGCGTCGACGAGTGGCTGGCCGCCCTTGGCCGGCGCCTGGGCGAGTTCGAGGACAGCGCCTTCTACAGCGACTCGCACAACGACCTGCCCCTGCTCGAGCGCGTGCGCCGGCCGGTGGCCGTCGACCCGGACGCGCAGCTCGCCGCTGAGGCGGCACGCCGCGGCTGGCCGATGATCTCGCTGCGCTAGAATCGCCGCCTCCATGATCAAGCGCTTCATCCGCCGCGTCCTGGGACTGGCCGCGCACGCGCCACAGCGCGTGCCGCGCACCCGGCACCCCCTGCGGCGCGCAGCGCTGAGTCAGTCAGCGCTCAAGGTATGCGACGTGCTGCACGAGGCCGGCCATTCGGCTGCGGTGGTCGGGGGCGCGGTGCGCGACCTGCTGCTCGACATCGTCCCCAAGGACTACGACGTCGCCACCGACGCGCGCCCGGAGCAGGTGAAGCCGCTGTTTCGCCGCGCCCTCATCATCGGCCGGCGCTTTCGCCTGGTGCACGTCATGCTCGGGCCGGAAACTGTCGAAGTGTCGACGTTCCGCGCAGCCGACGCCGGCACCACGGAGAAGGACGAGCACGGGCGCGTGCTGCGCGACAACGTCTTCGGCAGCCAGGAGGAGGATGCGCGGCGCCGCGATTTCACGGTCAACGCCCTGTATTTCGACCCGGCCACCGAGGAAATCATCGATTACCACGGCGGGCTCGCCGACCTGCGCAAGCATGTCCTGCGCATGATCGGCGACCCGGAGACGCGCTACCGCGAAGATCCGGTTCGCATGTTGCGCGCGGTAAGGCTTGCCGCCAAGCTTGGTCTGACTATCGAAGCCGGCACGCGCGCGCCGATCCGCCGGCTGGCGCCGCTCATCGGGCACGTGCCGCCGGCGCGCGTGTTCGACGAGATGCTGAAGCTGCTGTTCTCGGGTCATGCCAGCGCCTGCGTGCGGCAGCTGCGCGAGGAGGGACTGTCCAAGGGCATCCTGCCGCTGCTCGACGTGATTCTCGAGCAGCCGCTCGGCGAGCGCTTCGTCACGCTGGCGCTGGCGCAAACCGACGAGCGCGTGCGCAGCGACCGCTCGGTATCGCCGGCGTTCCTGTTCGCCGCCCTGCTGTGGCACGAAGTGCTCGCGGCGTGGAAGGCGCGGCTGGCCAAGGGCGAACGGCCGCTGCCGGCGCTGGAAGCGGCCATGGACCGCGTGCTCGACGCGCAGTTCGAGACGCTCGCGCTCACCCGCAAGCTCACCGCGACGATGCGCGAAGTGTGGGCCATGCAGCCGCGCTTCGAGCAGCGCGGCGGCCAGCGCCCGATGCGGCTGCTCGAAGCGCCGCGCTTTCGCATGGGCTACGACTTTCTCGCGCTGCGCGCCGCCAGCGGCGAGGTGAGCGCCGAGCTCGAAGCCTGGTGGCGCGCCTTCCAGCAGGCCGACGCGGATTCGCGCCGCGCCATGCTGCTGCCCGACACGGGGCCGCGCAAGAAGCGCCGCCGCCGCCGCCGGCGCCAGGACTCCGCGGCGACCGCGCCCGAGCAGGCGTGATCACCGCGTACATCGGGCTCGGCTCCAATCAGGACGAGCCGCGCGCGCAGATTGATCTGGCCTTCGGCGAGCTGGCCGCGCTGCCTGCGACGCGGCTCGCCGCGCGCTCGCCCCTGTACCGCAGCGCGCCGCTCGACGCGCCGGGGCAGCCCGACTTCGTCAATGCCGTCGCCGCCGTGGACACCGAGCTGTCGGCGGCGCAGCTGCTCGAGGCGCTGCAGGCGATCGAGTTGCGCCACGGCCGCAAGCGCGCGTACCGCAACGCGCCGCGCACCCTCGACCTCGACCTGCTGCTGTTCGGCGACGCGGCTTTCGCCTCGCCCGTGCTGACGCTGCCGCACCCGCGCATGCACGAGCGCGCGTTCGTGCTGCGGCCGCTGCTCGACCTCGACCCGCGCGCGGAGGTGCCGGGCCGCGGCGCCGCCCGCGAGCTGCTGCGCGCTTGCGCCGCGCAGAGCGTCGAGCGCATGGACTAGATGGAGCGCCACCGCTACATCGCCGTCGAAGGGCCGATCGGCTCGGGCAAGACCAGCCTCGCGCGCCGCCTCGCCGCGCGCCTGGGCGCGGACCTGCTGCTCGAGCAGCCCGC
>JBFFZT010000024.1:0-10309 GCA_041568535.1 Burkholderiales bacterium
AGCAGGTCGCGGATCTCCTCGAGCAGCAGCTCCTGGCGCGGCGGCGCCGCGGGCGCGGCCGGCTTCGCCTCCTCGCGCTTCATGCGGTTGATGCCCTTGACCACCAGGAAGATGGCCGCGGCGATGATCACGAAGTCGACGCCGCTCTGCACGAATTTTCCGTACTTCACGGAAGCGTCGCCGATGTTCACCGCCAGACTGGCAAAGTCGACGCCGCCGGCGATCGACCCCACGACGGGCATGATGATGTCGCCGACCAGCGAAGACACGATCTTGCCGAAGGCGGCGCCGATCACGATGCCGACGGCGAGGTCGACGACGTTGCCCTTCATGGCGAAATTCCTGAACTCCTTCAGCATGCTCACGGCGTTCTCCTTCAGTCGATGGCGGGATAGCTCACGTCCAGAATCTCCAGCGTCTCGTCGCCGGCGGGCGTTCTCAGCGTCACCACGTCGCCGGCGCGCGCCTTGAGCAGCGCCGCGGCGACCGGCGCGAGCCACGACACGCGCCCGCGCGCGGCGTCGACCTCGTCGGCGCCGACGATGGTGAGGCTGCGCGCCTCGCCGGAGCGCGCGCGCACCTGCACGGTGGCGCCGAAGAACACCTGCTCGGTGTCGCGGCCGGCGTTGTCCACCACGCTCGCGCTCTCCAGCCGCTTGATGAGGAAGCGCACACGCCGGTCGATCTCGCGCAATCTCTTCTTTCCGTAGATGTAATCGGCGTTCTCCGAGCGGTCGCCGTTGGCCGCCGCCGCCGCCACCGCGCGCACCACCTCCGGGCGCTCGCGCTCCACCAGGTGTCGCCGCTCGGCGTCGAGGCGCGCGAAGCCCGCCGGCGTGATGTAGTTCTTCGTCGGCGCCGGCGCCTCGGCGCGCGCGTGCGGATCGTCCTCGTCGCCGCCGGATTCCTTCACGAACGCTTTCGACATGCAAGCGCGATTTTACCCGCGCGTTGCTTGCACGGACCAGACGGGTCGCCGAGAATCCGGTCTGCACAAGCGAATGGCGGAGACACGTCGCGGTGGCGTTTCAGACCAAGGTAGACAAGGACGACCTGCTGACGCGGCTGCGGATTCGCGAGGCGGCGCTGCTCGGCCTGATCGCGCTCACGGCGATCCTCGCCAACCTGCCGCTGGATTACGTCAAGGCGCTCGGCATCGACCACGACTACCTGCTGGCGGCGCTCGGCTGCGCGGTGATCTTCGGCCTGTTCCTGTACCTCAAGTTCTTCCTGTTCTTCGGCGTGGTGCTGCTGATCCTGGGCGCCAACATGCCCGACCAGATCGCGCAGGGCTTCGGCATCTCCAAGATTCCCCTGATCCTCGCGCTGCTGGTGATGATCGGCGTGTCGCTCATCAACGCCGTGGTCAAGCTCATGCCCACCGGACTCGAGCCGCGGCCCAAGGAGAAGAGCCCCGAGGGCGTGCGCGCCATGTTCTACGCCATCGATCGCGACAACGAGGCCTACTGCCAGCGCGTGCTGTCGATGCGCTTCGACCCGAACCTGCACCACGACAACGGCTTCACGCCGCTCGCCTACGCCGCCACCAAGGGCAACGTGCAGATGGTGGAGCTGCTGCTGCGCCATGGCGCGGACCCCGCGCTCACCACGCGCGACGGCGAGACGCCGGTCGAGCTGGCGCTGCGCACCGGCCATCCCAAGGTCGCCGACCTGCTCAAGCAGGCCCGCCAGGAGCGCGAAACCGCACTTGCGGCGAAGGCGGCTCCGGGGTGACAATACTGTATAAATAAGCAGTTTAGTGCAGCCCGCGCCCCCATGAACGATACCGCCGCCGTCCCCGCCATCGCCCCGCAGTCGATCTGCGTCGACGCCCTGCTGGAGAAGTACGCCAAGGGCGGCGAGTCCTCGGTCGCCGAGGTGCGCGCGCGCGTCGCGCGCGCGCTCGCCCAGGCCGAGCCCGAGGCGCGCCGCGCGCACTGGGAGGCGCGCTTTCGCCAGGCGCTGGAGGACGGCTTCATCCCCGCCGGGCGCATCAACTCGGCCGCCGGCGTGCAGCTGCAGGCGACGCTGATCAACTGCTTCGTGCAGCCGGTGGGCGACTCGATCTCCGAGGTCGTCGACGGCAAGCCGGGCATCTACACCGCGCTGCAGGAGGCCGCGGAGACCATGCGCCGCGGCGGCGGCGTGGGCTACGACTTTTCCTCGATCCGCCCCAAGGGCGCCGAGGTGAAGGGCACGCGCTCGCGCGCGAGCGGCC
The DNA here is from genome assembly GCA_041568535.1 of Burkholderiales bacterium. Taxonomy (GTDB): domain Bacteria; phylum Pseudomonadota; class Gammaproteobacteria; order Burkholderiales; family SG8-39; genus JAABQT01. The sequence continues at coordinate 2,219 of JBFFZT010000024.1, forward strand.
CGGTGTCCTACATGCGCGTGTTCGACCGCTCCTGCGAGACGGTGGAGTCGGCCGGCGCGCGCCGCGGCGCGCAGATGGGCGTGCTGCGCTGCGACCACCCGGACATCGAGGAGTTCATCCACGCCAAGGACCACGGCGACCTCGCCAACTTCAACGTCTCGGTCGGCGTCACCGACGCCTTCATGCAGGCGGTGGAGCAGGACGCCGAGGTCGAGCTGGTGCACCGGGCGAAGCCCTGGCCCGGGCCGCAGGTCGAGCGGCGCGCCGACGGGATGTGGGTGTACCGCCGAATCGCGGCGCGCGCGCTCTGGGACCAGATCATGCGCTCGACCTACGACCACGCCGAGCCGGGGATCCTGTTCCTCGACCGCATGAACCGCGACAACAACCTGTATTACTGCGAGACCATCGAGGCCACCAATCCCTGCGCCGAGCAGCCGCTGCCGCCCTACGGCTGCTGCTGCCTGGGCTCGATCGACTTGACGCGCTTCGTGCGCAACGCCTTCGGCGCCGACGCGTCGTTCGACACCGAGGCCTTCGGCGCCGTGGTCGACGTCGCGGTGCGCATGCTCGACAACGTGCTCGAGGTCACCGCCTGGCCGCTCGCAGCGCAGCATCGCGAGGCGATGGCCAAGCGCCGCGTGGGCCTCGGCTTCACCGGCCTGGGCGACGCGCTCATCATGCTGCGCCAGCACTACGACAGCGACGCGGCGCGCGCCACCGCCGCGCGCATTTCGGCCGCCATGCGCGACCGCGCCTACCTCGCGTCCGCGGCGCTCGCCGGGGAGCGCGGCGCCTTTCCGCTGTTCAACGCCGACCTGTACCTGTCGGGGACGAGCTTCGCGGCGCGCCTGCCCGAGGAGGTCAAGGCGCAGATCCGCGCACACGGCATCCGCAACAGCCATCTGCTGTCGATCGCGCCCACCGGCACCATCAGCCTGGCGTTCGCCGACAACGCCTCCAACGGCATCGAGCCGCCGTTCTCCTGGACCTACACGCGCAAGAAGCGCATGCCCGACGGCACGCTGCAGGAGTTCCCGGTTGAGGACCACGCCTGGCGGCGCTACAAGGCCGCGGGCGGCGACATGCAGAACCTGCCGCCCTACTTCGTCACCGCGCTCGAGCTCTCCGCGGCGGCGCACGAGCGCATGGTGGCCGCGGTGGCGCCGTTCATCGACACCAGCATCTCGAAGACGGTCAACGTGCCGGAGGACTACCCCTACGGCGAGTTCAAGGACCTGTACCTCGCGGCGTGGAAGTCCGGCCTCAAGGGCCTCGCCACCTACCGCCCGAACAAGGTGCTGGGCTCGGTGCTCTCGGTCGACGCGCCGCAGGATTTCGTCGAGGACGACGTCAACCGCCGCATCCGCATCAAGTCGCTGCCCGAGCCGGTGCTCGCGTCGCTGCGCTGGCCGGGGCGGCCCGAGTTCGCGGCCGGCAACCTGTCGTGGACCTACATGATCGAGCACCCGCGGCACCATTTCGCCGTGTTCGTGGGCGAGGCGGAAAACGGCGGCGCGCACGCGTTCGAAGTCTGGGTGAACGGCAGCGAGCAGCCGCGCGGCGTGGGCGCCGTCGCGAAGTCGCTGTCCATGGACATGCGCGCCGAGGATCCGGGCTGGCTGCGCCTCAAGCTCGACACGCTCGCGCGCACGAGCGGCGACGACGCCTTCGACATGGCGTTTCCGCCGCACGGCCAGAAGCGGCACATGCCGTCGGTGGTCGCGGCGCTGGCGCAGCTGGTGCGCTGGCGCGTCGAGCAGCTCGGCGGCCTCGCCGGCGAGAGCCAGGCCGATGCCTTCGCCAGCGTGACGCCGGTGATGGATTCGATGTTCAGCCTGAAGGAGCCCAAGACCGGGGCCGACGGCACCATGTCCTGGACCGTGGACGTGCACAACCCGCGCACCGGCGACGACTTCGTCCTCGGCCTGAAGGAGATCACGCTGCCCGACGGCGTGACCCGGCCCTACTCGGTCTGGCTCTCCGGCGAGTACCCGCGTGCGCTCGACGGGCTGTGCAAGATCCTCTCGCTCGACATGCGCGTGCTCGACCCGGCGTGGATCGGCATGAAGCTGAAGAAGCTGCTCGACTTTCCCGAGCCGCTCGGCGACTTCCTCGCCTTCGTGCCGGGCTCGCGCAAGCAGCAGAGCTACCCGTCGACGGTGTCGTACGTCGCGCGCCTCATCCTGCACCGTTACGCCATGCTCAACATCCTCGACGAGGACGGCACGCCGCTGCAGAAGATGGGCATCCTGGAGGCGCCGGCGCCCGGCGGCGCGCCGGTGATGCAGGGCCTGAAGTGCCCGGAGTGCGGCAGCCACGCGCTGATCCGCAAGGACGGCTGCGACTGGTGCAGCTCCTGCGGCTACACCGGGCTCTGCGGCTAGGCCGCGCCCTCCGTCCAGAGCAGCCCGGCGATCGTCTTCACGTCGGTGATGCGCCCGTCGCGCGCCATCGCCTGCGCCTCGGCGAGCGGCACGCTGAACACCTCCAGGAACTCCCCCTCAGCAAGCCGCTGCGCGCGCTGCTCGAGCCCGCGCGCGAGCCAGATCTCGATCACCTCGTCGCTGTAGCCGATGGCGTTGTGGATGTGGCCGAGCTTGCGCCAGTCGGCGGCCACGTAGCCGGTCTCCTCGAGCAGCTCGCGCTTGCCGGTCTCGAGGTGTTCCTCGCCCGGCTCGAGCTTGCCCGCGGGGATCTCGATGAAGGCGCGCCGCAGCGGGTAGCGGAACTGGCGCTCGAGCAGCACGCGGCCGTCCTCGAACAGGGCGACGATCGCCACCGCGCCCGGGTGCCGGATGTATTCGCGCACCCCCTCGCTGCCGTCGGGCAGGCGCACGCGGTCGCGGTGCACCCTGAGCAGGCGCCCCGCATACACCTCCTCGCCGCCGATGCGCGTTTCTTCGAGGTCCTTGGGCACTAGAGCGACCACCGGATCGCCACCTGGCAGAGCTCCATCAGGCCCTGCGGCAGGATGCCGATCGCGAGCAGCGCCAGGCCGTTCGCCGATAGCAGCACGCGCGCGCTGCCGCCGCCGGCCGGCGCGAGGTCCCCGGCCGGGTCGTCGAAGTACATGAGCTTCACCACGCGCAGGTAGTAGAAGGCGCCGATCAGCGAGAACACCACCGCCGTCACCGCCAGCCACACCTGCCCCGCCTGCACCACGGCCGAGATCACGGCGAACTTGGCGTAGAAGCCGGCGAGCGGCGGCACGCCGGCGAGCGAGAACATCATCAGCAGCATGAGGAACGCGACCCACGGGTCGCGCCGGTTCATGCCCTTCATGTCGTCGAGCCGCTCGCACTCGAAGCCGGCGCGCGAGGCGAGCAGCAGGACGCCGAAGGCGCCGAGCGACATCAGCACGTAGACCGTGGTGTAGAACATCGCCGCGGCGTACGCCTCCTCCCGGTTCAGGACGTTGCCGCCGACCACGCCCGAGAGCAGCCCGAGCAGCATGAAGCCCATGTGCGCGATGGTCGAGTAGGCGAGCATGCGCTTGAGGTTGGTCTGCGCGATGGCGGTAATGTTGCCGATCGCCATCGACAGCACGGCGAGCACGACGAGCATCTGCTGCCAGTCGACGGCCAGCCCGGGCAGCCCGTTCACCAGGAGCCTGAGCGCCATGGCGAAGGCGGCGATCTTCGGGGCGGTACCGATCACCAGCGTCACCGCCGTGCTTGCGCCCTGATAGACGTCCGGGATCCACATGTGGAACGGCACCACGCCGAGCTTGAAGGCGAGGCCCGCCACCACGAACACCAGGCCGAAGACGAGCAGCGTGCGCGCGCTCTCCGAGCTTGCGGCGAGCGCGCTGGCGCGCGCCGCGACCTCGGGCAGCAGGAGCGACCCGGTGGCGCCATAGATCATCGACATGCCGTAGAGCAGCAGGCCCGAGGCGAGCGCGCCGAGCACGAAATACTTCATCGCCGCCTCGACCGAGGCCGCCGAGTCGCGGTTCAGCGCCACCATGGCGTACAGGCACAGCGACAGCAGCTCCAGGCCGAGGTACAGCGTGATGAAGCTGTTCGCGCTCACCATCACCATGACGCCGAGCAGCGCAAACAGCAGCAGCGTGAGGAACTCGCCGCGCAGCAGCCCGCGGTCGTACAGGTACTGGCGCGAGTACACCAGCGCCGCCGAGACCGCGATGTAGCCGAAGAGCTTGAGCACGTTGCCGAGGTAGTCGGCGACGAACATGCCGTCGAAGATGAACAGCCGGCGGGTGCCGGCGCCGACGATCACGAACAGGGTGGCGAGCACGCAGGCGAGCAGGATGGCCTGGGCCAGCGCCAGGCTGACCCTGCGGCGCACGTCTTTCACCAGCAGGTCGACGATCATCAGCAGCGAGGCGCCCGCCAGCAGGACGACCTCGGGCAGCACCGGCAGGTGATCGATCAGCGCGATGAGGTTCGGCGTCACGGCGGGCCGCTCACAACTTGGGCTGCGCCACGTGGCGCAGCAGTTCGTCGACTGAGGCGTGCATCACCTCGACCAAGGGCAGCGGGTACACGCCCATGGCGAGCACCGCCGCGGCGAGCAGGCCCAGCACCAGCAGCTCGCGCGGCTCGAGGTCCTTGAGCGCCGCGACGTGCTCGTTGGCCACCGCGCCGAACACCACGCGCTTGACCATCCACAGGGTATAGGCGGCGCCGAACACCAGTGTCGTCGCGGCGGCGAAGGCGAGCCAGAAGTTCGCCTGCATCGCGCCCATGATCACCATGAACTCGCCGACGAAGCCGCTGGTCGCCGGCAGGCCGCAGTTGGCCATGGCGAAGAGCATGAGCAGCGCGGCGAAGCGCGGCATGGTGTTCACCACCCCGCCGTAGTCGGCGATCATGCGCGTGTGCATGCGGTCATAGAGCACGCCGACGCAAAGGAACAGCGCGGCCGAGACGAAGCCATGCGAGATCATCTGCACCAGCGCGCCCTCCACGCCCCAGGCGTTGAACACGAAGAAGCCGAGCGTGACGAAACCCATGTGCGAGATCGACGAGTAGGCGATCAGCTTCTTCAGGTCGGTCTGCACCAGCGCCACCAGGCCGATGTACACCACGGCGATGAGCGACAGCGCGATCATCAGCCAGGCCAGCTCGCGCGAGGCGTCGGGCAGGATCGGCAGCGAGAAGCGGATGAAGCCGTAGGCGCCGAGCTTGAGCATGATCGCCGCCAGCACCACCGAGCCGCCGGTGGGAGCTTCGACGTGCGCATCGGGCAGCCAGGTGTGCACCGGCCACATCGGCACCTTGACCGCGAAGGCAAGGAGAAAGCCGAAGAACAGCCACTGCTGCGCGGTGAGCGACAGCGGCAGCATGTGCCAGTCGAGCACCGCGAAGCTGCCGCCCGACTTGCCGTACAGGTACAGCAGCGCCACCAGCATCAGCAGCGAGCCGGCGAGCGTGTAGAGGAAGAACTTGACCGCCGCATAGACCCGGTTCGGCCCGCCCCACACGCCGATGATGATGAACATCGGGATCAGCGTCGCCTCGAAGAACACGTAGAACAGCACGCCGTCGAGCGCCGAGAACACGCCGTTCATGACGCCGGAGAGCATGAGGAACGAGGCGTAGTACTGGCCGACGCGGCTGCCGATCACGCTCCACCCCGCGATCACCACCAGGACGGTGATGAACGAGTTCAGGATCACGAACAGCATCGAGATGCCGTCGACGCCGAGGTGGTAGTTGACGTTGAACTGCTCGATCCAGGGCGCGAGCTCGACGAACTGCATCTGCGCGGACGCCGTGTCGAACCCGGCGTACAGCGGCAGCGTGACGAGGAAGCCGGCGAGCGCCCCGGCGAGCGCGATCCCGCGCTGCAGCGGCGCATTGCGGTCGCCGCCCGCGGCGAGCACCAGCAGCGCGGCGGCGACGGGAATCCAGATGGCGAGCGAGAGCAGCGGCGCGTTCATCGGCGGCTAGGGCCAGAAGCGCCAGATCACCCAGCTGATGCCGGCGAGGATGCCGAACAGCATCAGGAAGGCGTAGGTGTTGAGAATCCCGGTCTGCATCAGGCGTACCACGCCGGCGAACCAGCCCACCAGCCGCGCCGAGCCGTTGACGGCGATGCCGTCGATGATCGTCTGGTCGCCTGCCTTCCACAGCCCGGTGCCCAGCACCCGCGCCCCGGCGCCGAACAGCCACGCGTTGAGCTCGTCGAAGCCGTACTTGCGCTCCACCACCGCGTACAGCGGCCCCAGCGCGACGGCGATGCGCTTGGGCAGGTCGGTGCGCACGCGGTACAGGTAATACGCCGTGGCGATGCCGGCGAGCGCCAGCCAGAACGGGAGCGTCGTCAGCCCGTGGCCGATGAACGCCCACAGGCCGTGGAATTCGCCCGCCGTGGGGGGCCGCGCCGTGCCGAAGAAGTCCCCGTACACCACGGGGCCCACGACGTAGCCCGCGACCACCGACGGGATGGCGAGCAGCACCAGCGGCACGGTGACCACGGCGGGCGATTCGTGCGGCGGGTGCCCGGCATCGAAGCGCGGCTTGCCGTGGAACGCCATGAACACCAGGCGGAAGGTGTAGGCGGCGGTGACGAACACGGTGACCAGCACGCACAGCCAGGCGAACAGCGCGCCCGGCGTCGCCGATTGGCGCACCGCCTCGATGATCGCGTCCTTGGAGAAGAAGCCCGCGAACCCCGGAATGCCGGCCGAAGAGATCGCCCCGAGCAGCAGCGTCCAATAGGTCCACGGCATGTACTGCTTCAGCCCACCCATGCGGCGCATGTCCTGCTCGTGGTGCAGCGCGATGATCACCGAGCCCGCGGCAAGGAACAGCACCGCCTTGAAGAAGGCGTGCGTCATGAGATGGAAGATCGCCGCCGAGTAGGCCGAGGCGCCGAGCGCCACGGTCATGTAGCCGAGCTGCGACAGCGTCGAATAGGCCACCACGCGCTTGATGTCGTACTGCGTGAGCGCCACCAGCGCCATGAAGAGCGCCGTGATGCCGCCGATCACCAGCACCACCGAGCGCGCGGTCGGCGAGAGCTCGTACAGCGGCGCCATGCGCGCCACCATGAAGATGCCCGCGGTCACCATGGTGGCGGCGTGGATCAGCGCCGAGATCGGCGTCGGGCCTTCCATCGAGTCCGGCAGCCACACGTGCAGCGGGAACTGCGCGCTCTTGCCCATGGCGCCGACGAACAGCAGGATCAGGATCAGCGTCATCGGCGCCGCGGACGACGGCGCCTGCCCGAACACCGTCGCGTAGTCGAGGCTGCCGAAGTGCGCCAGCACCAGCGCGATGCCGAGGAGAAAGCCGAAGTCGCCCACCCGGTTGACGAGGAACGCCTTCAGGTTGGCGTGGATCGCCGTGGGCCGCGTGTACCAGAAGCCGATCAGCAGGTAGGACACCAGGCCTACTGCCTCCCAGCCGAAAAACAGCTGCAGGAAGTTGTTCGCCATCACCAGCATCAGCATGGAGAAGGTGAACAGCGAGATGTAGGAAAAGAACCTCTGGTAGCCGGGATCCTCCGCCATGTAGCCGATGGTGTAGATGTGCACCATGAGCGAGACGAAGGTCACCACCACCATCATCAGCGCGGTGAGGCGGTCGATGAGGAAGCCGATCTCGACGCTCACCCCGCCGCTCGAGAGCCAGGTGTAGACGCTGCCGTTGAAGGTGTTGCCCTGCAGGACGTCGACGAAGATCCAGCACGAGGCGAGGAACGACGCCGCGACCGAAAGGATCGTGACCCAGTGCGCGCCGGCGCGCCCGATCGCGCGACCGAACAGGCCGGCGACGATCGCGCCGACGAGCGGCGCGAGGGGCACGAGGAGATAAAGGGCTTTCATCCGTCCGCGTCTATCCCTTTAACGAGTCCAGGTCTTCGGCGTTGATGGTGGACAGGTTCCTGAACAGCACCACCAGGATCGCCAGGCCGATCGCCGACTCGGCGGCGGCCACCGTCAGGATGAAGAACACGAACACCTGCCCGGCGGTGTCGCCGAGATAGTGCGAGAAGGCGACGAACTTGAGGTTGACCGCGAGCAGCATCAGCTCGATCGCCATCAGCAGCACGATGACGTTGCGGCGATTGAGGAAGATGCCGACCACGCTGATGGCGAACAGCAGCGCCCCCAGCACC